>CAYUPD010000038.1:0-9905 GCA_964446645.1 uncultured Rhodospirillaceae bacterium | reverse complement strand
GGGCCTTTAGGCCCATGCCCGTTTTTGGTAATTTTGGGAGTATTTGAACCCGCGAAGAAGCGGGTTCATGACAAGGCATTCCTTGACGCGAGGCGGACGGAAGTACGCCGAGCGCAATATAGGTATGCCGAAGGCAGGGCGAGCGGCGCGCGAGCGCCGAGCAGCCAATTCCCGCCGAGGTCACCAAAGAGGGACGAGAGCCTAAGGGGCTATGTCCTTTTTCACCTATTTTACCCATTATTAATCCTCCATCGTGGAGACTATAAAACTCAACGGCGATGGGTGGAATATGCGCGTATTGATATTTATTTTTTTTGGGATGCTGTTTTTTGGGCATTCGGCATCGGCGGCGTCCTTGCTGGGGACGCAATGCGCGCAAGCCGGAGCGACGCGTCTTGATACGGACAGCGCCAACATTATCGCGTGTCTTTGCATCAACAGCGATTGCGACGCGAGCAATGCGGCCAATCTTCGGTGGAAAGCGATGACGACCGACGAGATCGCCTGTTCGTCTGGGAAAGCGATA
Source organism: uncultured Rhodospirillaceae bacterium (assembly GCA_964446645.1). Lineage (GTDB taxonomy): Bacteria > Pseudomonadota > Alphaproteobacteria > UBA9219 > UBA9219 > CAIXLI01. The sequence goes on along the minus strand of CAYUPD010000038.1, from coordinate 9,379 downwards.
AACTCGATTTCAAAAGGGCAAGCGGTATGCGCGATGGCATCGATAACGGATATTACGTGTCCGAGCGGCCAGGTTGTGACGTCCATATCCGGGGGAGTGCCGACGTGCGGAACGCAAGCGACGGTGCAAGCGGCAAAATGTCCGGCGCAGATAGTAGGCGGGACGAAGTGCTCGACGTACGTGAGCAGCCAAAGCAGTTGTTCGGGGTGCACGATCAGTCCGCCGCCTGCGGCGACCTACGACCGCTGGGGGTATGAGTATCCCGGCTATGCGTATGCCAACGCGGCACAGGCATCGAACGGGACGGTCGTGACGTGGGTGATAAAGTGTTACATAGGTCAGTCTGGGAACGCGATGTCGCCGATGAAAGACACCTCGACGTCGGGAAGAGTGGTCTGCGCGGATGGGGTCTGGAAGTAAGGAGAAAAAGATGCGAGCCGTAGTGTTTTTCCTTATTGCGGCGTTGGCAAGCTTTGTTCCGTCCGGGGCGGGGGCGACGTCGTTGATCGGGACGGCGTGCGAGGATGTCGGCGTGACGAAGATGGATTTGGACAAGGCGAACATAGTCGGCTGTGTTTGCAAGACAGGTTCGTTGTGCACGAAGGTATGGAAATCGATGACGGTCGATGTCCTGACGACAGGAACGTTGACGTGCCCGAGCGGGCAAGTCATGCAAGGGATATCGAGCGGCGTGCCGGTCTGCGTATCCGCAACGAGCGTAAGCGTCTCGTGTCCGGCGGGGATTCAAAAGCTGACGAGCGGCGTTGCTACCTGCGCGACGCCTCAGGTCGTGAACTGATTTTAAGCCTACGGCGGATGGAGCGGCAGAATTGCTGCGCCGCATCAAAAGCGGGCTCCTAAAAAAGCGCGATAGAGTCGATATAAGCGCCGCACAAAATCGATTGTGCTGTGCCGAAGCGCTTAACCAGATGTCATACGGGCGCATGATATAATCTTTAATAGAATTTGGCTCAATTATTCCTGATAAAAAGGAGTAATATTATGAATGGCGCCGAACTAACGGTATTGATCATTGACGATCAATACACGATGCGAAAGATAATTCGCGAGATATTGAAGAAAATAGGAATAACGAAGACGCAAGAAGCGGACAGCGCGTATCAGGCGCTGCATAATCTGCTGGCCGGGGAGGAGAAGCCGGATTTGATATTGTGCGATTTATATATGGACAGGGGCGGAGGCATCGACCTGCTGAAGTGGATCAAGAACGAGCCGTCGCTGATGGCGTTGCAGATGCCGATCATATTGCTGACGGGCGAGAGCAAGATAGAGAAGTTGAGGGAGGCGGTCGAGTCCGGAGCGGCGGGCGTGTTGCATAAACCGTGTTCGGCGATGGATATGGGCATGGCGCAACTATTAAAGGGTTCGTATAATCGGGGCCATATTGAAAAGATATTTCAAGGGCCCACAATGTATCCAAGCGCGGCAACAGACATAACGCCCCCCGGCGGTTGGCGGTTTACGGCGCTTGCGATATCGCTCATACACAACAAGGACGCGTACCAAAGCGATTACAAGACCGGCACGATTTCTTTTGGGTCGTACACGCTCGAGCGGGGCGTCAGAAGCGTCGTAAAGGCGTTGCCCGAAGCCAAGCGTTTTGTCGAGGTCGCGCCGTTTCCGCTCGATTTCATAAGGGGAACGCATCGGGACATAGTGGAGCGCTCGAAAGAGATCGTCCGCGAAGAGGTTGAGCGCGCGGAAAAAGACGGACGCGGCCTTATGCTGGCCTTTTCGGTATTCGGAGGGCCGCAAGCGCTCGACGCGCAAGAGCTGATTCATTACGCGAAAAAGATTTCCGAAGGTCGCGTCGTATGCATTGTGGGCGGGCCGCGTTTTTCCGCGCGCGCGCCGTTGCTCGAGGCGGATTTTTTCGAAATGGGGGCGGATATCGTCAACATCGGCGGCGGCAAAGAGCTTGCCGAATGGATCGGTCGCCTGACGAAGGACGATCTGTTTGCGCGCGATGAGAGCGGCAGGCTCATGGCGTCCGTTCCCGAAAACGCGCCGTTTTTCTCGGCGCTGTCAACGCCGGCCTCCGTTCCCGGTGGCGATCTTCCGGCGCGCGTGTTTTACGAAGCGGCCGAAAACGCGATCAGAGTCATGCTTGCCCGCAGCGGCTGCGTCAATCGATGCGACTTTTGCGCGATGGCGGATTCGCTGGTTCGGCCCCATGCGCCGAAAGAAGGAAATCTGGCCGCAGAGATCGATGCGACGATTAATAAAGTCAAACGGATGTTCGTCAAAGCGAAGCTGGACGTGGCTAAGCATCCCATCGACTTGCACATCGTGAATCCCAATCCGACGCAAGGGAAGGGGCTGGACCGGTTCGAAGCGTTGATGATGCAAATCGACATGAAGGAAGGCGTGCATCTGACGCATTTCTTCGATGCGCTGTCGTTCCGGACGGCCGAGGATATGGAGCGGCACCGGGCCTATCTCGAGAGGCTGCTGACGAAGAACAAAAATCTGAAAATGCTCATAGGGATATCGCTCGACGCGCTTCAGGAAAAAGGCGACGGGGACTTCATGGGGCGGCGCATCGCGGGGCGTCTTGTGACGCAGGCCGAATACGACGCGATTGTAGAAAATTACCGGCGTTTTCTTAAAGAAATCTCGGGTCAGGAATGGGGCAAGCGCCTGACGATAGGACTAAACCAGATATATCATCCGGCCATGACGGCGGATCTCTACAATCGAAAGAAAGATTTGACGTGGGAGATAGCGAAGGGAGGAAGGCTCGCGTCGCAGGAATACCCGTTGATACCCTACGACGGCACGGCGCTGGCCGAAAGGCACAAAGGCCATTTTGCGCCGCCGAGCGTGATGGAAAAGGATTGGGAGCTTGGATATGCGTTGTCGGGGGATTCGCTGTCGTATTGGGCGAACGGGTACAAGAACGCCGACATGCTGGATTGCATCGAATTTTGCGAGATGATGAAGTTTATCAACAACGACGAACTTTTTCTTTATATGCTGGACGCGGTCATCTGCGGTTGGGATGACGGAGAGCCGAAATTCCGCCGATATGACTTCGAAGATAACGAGGAAGGGCGCAAGTTAAATGAAGCGATTACGCAGCAGTCAAAAATCATTTTGAATGGAAGGCCGCGCATCGTCGGCGTCATGAAGTTGACGGAAAGATTCTTGGAAGATAGGGATTGGAGCGACGAGAAAGCGATAACACTGGCGCAGGCGCTTCACGCTTCGGCGCATTGGTTTCTTCGCCGCGAGAAGTATGTGGCGCAACACGATCCGGAGTACGCGCGCGACGAAAGAACGGTCGCTTTGATCAAAGAGATGGAAGGTATGGTAGGAAGGCTCCGCGCCTTGCCCTGCGCCGACAAACTCGATCCCCGCCCACAGCGAAGCTTCGGCTTCAGCGACCGCCCGGGCGTTTCCTTCGCCCCCGTTTAAATTTTTATCTCCGCCTTCTTTCTTTCGTCATTCCGGCGAAAGCCGGAATCCAGCGCCGAGCGTCCGCGAGGCATGAGAAGAAGCGATGTTTCGATAATAAACACCGTTGAGTTTTTTTCGCCGCAGACGCGGCGCACCGGATACCGGCTGGAGCCCCCCCCTTAAGGGAGGTGTGGAACGGCGCAGCCGTAAGAACGTCAGACGTAACTCCACGGGGGAGGGGTTAGAGGTCGCCTTCAAGAAAACCATTCCGGTCTCTCTCCCATCGTCATTCCGCAAAATTTGCCCTAAAGGCAAATTTGTGCGGAATCCCATTATCTTTTTGTTTTTCTTTCCGCTAGTTACATCCTTAACATACATTTCCCTTGACTTTTAAGGATGATTCCTGTATTGACAGAATTACGGCGACCTGCATCCAAAGGATGGGCCGCTTTTTTTATGCCCAAACAGTCGGATTAGTAAGGGAATGTCATTCCGGCCAAGCCGCGCCAAAGCGCGGCGCGAGCCGGAATCCCATTTTCTTAGTTATCCCTCTCCGCCATTTATGGGGGAGAGGGAGGGGCCCATCGCCATCGGCGATGGGAGGGTGAGGTGGCGTTTGCAAACAATCGCCATTCATAATGCGCGCCCCCCGGCATTCGCCGGAGAGCCGCTTAGTTGCAAGCAGCCGTAAAAGAGCTGCGCGAAGTTCTAAAATAGGGCGCGGTTAAATAGACCACATTAATTGTGCACGAGGTGTCCGTCGTTGTCTGTCCGGTGCAGGTCGAGGCTTCGACCATGCAGTTGCAATACCCCGACGACAAACCCGTACAGCTGACGGGGCAAGACGCGCCGCTTGGCAGGCTCGTAATATATTGTCCATAAGGATAGTTAGGACACGTTCTCGTCGTCGTCACGGTTGGCGTTGTCGGCGTTGTGGTCGCGGTCGTTGTGGTAACGGCCGCGCACGTCGCCTTGCCGTTAGAAACGCCGGTCATATATTGGTTGGAAGCGCAGGCCAGATTCAGGTTGTCGAGCGTCATGGCCTTCCAGACAGGAGAAGTTCCGGACGATGCGTTCAGGCAGGCAATGATGTTTTGCTTGTGCGCGTCCAATTTTGTCGTGCCGAGGGTCGAGCACGGATCGCCGGCAATATCGGCGGCGCGTGCCGGGAGAGCGGAAAGAGAAAAAATAAAAAGAACAATCAAGGCGAGTGTGCGCATACGATACTCCCTGTTTTGGTTTTCAGTCCGCTGAATGGAAGGCATAGTAAATATATATAAGTGCGAATCAAGCTTTTCTTTGGCCGGGCCAAGGATTCAAATAACTTATTGATAAAGAAAGGAGCCAAAAATATGTTTACTCATAAACATCGAAGCCTCCATTTTCGCCGACGGCGAAAGACGCGGCAGTAACAAAATTGAATATAGAATTCCGCAAAACAAGTTCCTCTTTCGCGCGGCGAAAAAACAAGCGTATACTTGCGGCCAGCCAACGATTCCAACCGGTTGCCCCGATGCGCCTGATTTTTTTGCCGTTCTTGCTTGTGTGCGCGTCGTGCGCCTATCTCCCGCAAGAGGAGAAGGCGTCCGCGTCGTTCGCTCCCGTCTCATTTTCCGAAATGGAAAATTGGCAGGCCGACAACGCCGCCGAGGCGCTTGCGGCGTTTCAAAAATCCTGTCCGTCTCTCCGGTTTAAAGAGGGGTGGAAAGACGTTTGCGTCATTGCGCGCGCCATCCCGCAGACGGATGACGTCGCCCGCAAATTTTTTGAGGCGCACTTTACGCCCTACGCGGTTTCGGACGGCTCCGGCGCGACGGGCCTGTTTACAGGCTACTATGTGCCCGAGCTTCGCGGAGCGCTGCGCAAGGGCGGCAAGTATAGGACGCCGCTTTACGCGCGGCCCGACGATTTGATTACGGCCAATCTCGGCGATTTCAAACCCGAGTTAAAAGGCCTCAAGATCGTCGGCAAAGTCAAAAAGGATAAATTTATCCCGTATGACGAGCGCGCGAAGATCGCCAAAGGCTCGCTGGCGCCGCGGGCGAAGCCCATCGTCTGGATCGACAATCCGGTGGATGGTTTCTTCCTCGAGGTGCAGGGGTCGGGCATCGTGCGTCTGCCCAACAAAAAGTACGTGTTGTTGGGCTACGACGGCGCGAATGGCCGTCCGTATAAAGCGATAGGGCGCGAGCTGGCGGATCGCGGCGCGTTGCAAAGACCTGTGACGATGCCCGCGATACGGGGCAAGCTTGCGTCCGAAGATCGGGCGCACGCGCAAGAGATCATGAACTGGAATCCGTCTTATGTGTTTTTCCGCCGCCTGCCGGGCAACGACGTGCTTGGCGCGCAGGGCATAGCCCTGACGCCGAGGCGCAGTCTGGCGGTCGATCCTAAGGTTGTGCCGTTGGGCGCGCCGGTGTGGCTCGACACGGCGGACGGCAAAGGACAGGCGATCCAAAGACTGATGATTGCGCAGGATACGGGCGGAGCGATCAAAGGAGCGGTGCGGGGCGATTTCTTCTGGGGATCGGGAGCGGAGGCGGCCGAGCAGGCCGGTTCGATGCAAAGCCAAGGCCGCGCGTATGTCTTGATGCCGAAAGGCATGAAGCCCGATGACAAGTAGGGGCTGGGAGATATACACGCGCCAAGTCCGGCCTCTGCAAAAAAAGAAGCCGAAGCCAGAAGCGCCCGCGGAAAAAAAGAATCCTCCGGTTTTAAAAAAGCCCGAGGCAGGCATTGGCGCAGCTATGCCCGAAGACATCGCAAAACCGCTCGAGCGCCGCCGCGAAAAAAATTTTCTGCGGGGGGAAATCCTAATAGAATCAATACTTGATTTACACGGAATGACTCAAAACGAAGCGTTCGACGCGTTAAGAAATTTTCTGAGCGGCGCGATAAAAAATAAAAAACGGAATTTATTGGTTATTACCGGAAAAGGTAAAAATAATTCGGGCGTGTTGCGAAAAAATTTTGAAAATTGGATTCGGGATATTCCGGAATCTTCCGCCATATTGGCCCTGCGCCCCGGGGCGCAAAAGCACGGCGGGGCGGGGGCCTTTTATGTGGTCTTAAGGAAAAGCGGGCGTTAACTAACGCGCTTTGAGGGCGTCGATCCGCGCTTGGATTTCGGCCAAATCGTTTTCGAGCGTCGCGATTTCCGCTTCGCGCGTTAACGTTTCGGGGGCGTCTGCAAAACGCCCGGCTCCGAAACCGCGGCGGCATCGGCGCTGGCAGTTGCCGCGGCCCCGTCCGACGGGACCCGTTCCGAGAGGGCCTGTTCTGTCCATGGCTGGCATTGTTAATCTCCTTTCATCGTTTGGTTTTCTATTTTGAGCGCGGCGCCTTCGACAAGCGCCGTCGCGACGGTTTTCCGGCCCTGCGCAAGAATGCGCGAGAAGGTCGAGCGGGAAACGTTCATAAGTTGCGCGGCCGCCTCGTGGTCCATCTCCTTGACGTCGGCAAGGGATAAAGCCTCAAGCTCCTCGTCCTTTAAAAGAGCGATTTGGAGCTGCCGCATGGGAACCCCCTGAGGTTTGTAAAATCTGGCAACAGGGGAAAGACTAATAGTCCTGCATTTTCTTGGTCTTACCATGTTTTTCTCTGAGGTTGTTATGAACGCTATCCCATAACTAAGATAAGCATGGTGACGGAAATGTCAAGGCATATTATGCACGCTCGTTCATAATGGTGGCGCGGAGGCTGTTATCTCATGCTGCGACGCAACTGCAATCCTGCGTTGATAGGAGCGGCCCAATGTGTAACCCTTGCGAATCTCACCCGGTTTTTTCCCTCCACATTGCAGAAAAGGAGTTTTCGATGGCAGCGAACTCAAGCGATAAAACCGCGAATCCGGCGCCCCTCGGCCTGTTAGGCTTTGGGCTTACGACGGTTTTGCTGAATTTCCACAATGCGGGCTTTTTCCCGATGGACGCCATGATCCTCTCGATGGGGCTATTCTACGGCGGCCTCGCGCAGATCGTCGCGGGCATGCAGGAGTGGAAAAAGGGCAACACCTTCGGCGCCACGGCGTTTACGAGCTACGGCTTTTTCTGGATCACGCTGGTGGCGACCATCGTCCTGCCCAAAACCTCGCTCGGCATCGCGGCGCCTACGCCCCATGCGATGGCGGCGTTTTTGGGATTGTGGGGCATTTTTTCCCTCATGATGTTCGCCGGAACGCTCAAGTTGAGCATGGCGCTGCAAGTCGTTTTTGCGTCGCTGACCGTTTTGTTCTTCCTGCTCGCGGTAGGCGATTATACGGGCTGCGCGCTTGTCAAGCTGATCGCCGGATGGGAAGGAATCTTCTGCGGCGCGTCGGCGATCTACACCGGGCTTGCCGAAGTCCTTAACGACGTCTCCGGCAAAACGGTGCTTCCGGTCGATAAAAAGAAATAAATCAATCGAGCCGCCACGCGTTTTTAATGTGCTTGGGCCAGCGTTTCGGCGTCGCGATCATGACGTCGAAACGCAAGTCCGCGCGCGAAAGGCGCGGATGGCTCTGGATGAAACATTCCAAAGCGCGGGCGATGCGTTTTTTTTGCTCGCCCGATACGGCCTCGGCGGCGTCGGCGGCCGTGCCGCGCGCTTTGACCTCGACGGCGGCGACGGTTTTGCCGCGCGCCGCGACGATGTCAATTTCGCCCACCGGCGTTTTATAGCGCGCCGCGAGGATGCGGTAAAACTTGAGCCTTAACGCGAGGCGGCACAAACGTTCGGCGGCAAGGCCCGTTCGGTAGGTTTCTTTTTTCATTTTTCGGTCGCGCCCTGCAAACCGAGCGCCCGCGCGTAGACTTCTTTTTTGGATACGCCGGTCATCTCGGCGACCTCGGCCACGGCGTCGCGCAGGCTCAGATTTTTAAGCCGTTCGGCCAGCAACCCGTCGATGTCGGGCGGCGGTTCATTTTTTCCGTCTTTGCCGACAAGAACGACGATTTCGCCCTTAACCTCGTGCGCGGCGTAATGCGCCGCAAGTTCTCCGAGCGTTCCGCGCCGCGTTTCTTCGTGCATTTTGGTCAGCTCGCGCGCGACGGCGGCGGGACGTTCCGCGCCCAAGGCCTCGGCCATGTCGGCGAGGCTTTCGGCCAGACGCTGCGGCGACTCGTAAAAAACGAGCGTGGCGTCGGACGTTCTAAAAGAAATAAGCGCCTTCTTCCGCGCCGCGCTTTTGGGAGGCAAAAATCCGGCAAAGAAAAAACGGTCGGTCGGCAGTCCCGATCCGGCCAAGGCGACAATCGCGGCGTTTGCGCCCGGAACGACGGTCACACCGTACCCGGCGTCGCGGCAGTCGCGCACCAGCTTAAACCCGGGATCGGCGATGGCGGGAAGCCCGGCGTCGCTGATAAGCGCCACGACCTCGCCCTTGGCAAGGCGGTCGAGAATTTCGGGCCGTTTTTCGTTCGCGTTATGGTCGTGATACGAAAACACGGGCTTTTTGATGCCGAATGCCTGCAAGAGAATGCCGCTGTTGCGCGTATCCTCGCACGCGATCACGTCCGCGCCCGCCAAAACCGCCAGCGCGCGCAGGGTGATGTCGCCCAGATGCCCTATGGGCGTCGCGACAAGATAAAGTCCCGGCGGCGGTTTACAGACGCCTTTCTTCCCGCTAGTTTCGAGGAGAGTTTTCCCTAACTGCGGGTAGTCGGGCGATGAAACGTTTTCTTTCTTTGGCGGCATGCGTCGCTTTGGTTCTTTTTGTTTGCGGGTGCGAAGGCTTCGGCCCGCCGCCAGTATCGCAAAAACAGCCGCAAATTTACAGGCCCTATTATCAGACGGCTCAAGGCTGGCAGCAGGGGCCCGTTTTAGCGCCTACGCCCGAAGGAAAGCTTAAGGCCGCCATCCTTTTACCGCTTTCGGGCAAACAGGCGGCTTTGGGGCAGGCGATGCTGAACGCCGCCCAGCAGGCCGTCTTTGACGCCTCCGAATCCGACTTTGAACTCGCGCCGCGCGACACCGCCGCAGA
>CAYUPD010000037.1:0-10165 GCA_964446645.1 uncultured Rhodospirillaceae bacterium | reverse complement strand
ACCTTGATGACTTCCTTGGAAGCGTCCGAAGGCCGGTTTTTGATCGTCAGGGAGATGATGAAGGCGGGCACGAGCCAGTTGACGAGCGCGGGCAGGAACAGCATGAAAAACTGCTGGAATTGCACGGCGCCCTTCTGCCAGATCATGAGGGTGGTGATGTCGCCGAACGGCGAGAAGGCGCCGCCCGCATTCGCCGCGACGACGACGTTGATGAGAGCGCCGGTGATGGCTTTTTTGTCGTGGGCCAGCGCCGAGAGGGCGACGGTGCCCATAACGAGCGCCGTGGTCAGGTTATCGGCGATCGGCGAAATGAAGAACGCGCCCGCGCCCGTGATCCAAAAGACGCTCCGGGTCGAGAAATTGGCGGCGTTAAGGCGCGTGCGCAAAGCGCCGAACACGCCGCGCTCGACCATCGTGTTGACAAAGCTCATGGCGGACAGAAGGAACAAAAAAAGCTCGGCATATTCGACCAGGACTTCGCGGAGCTTGACGTTGACGTCCGCCCCGCGCCCTTCGGCGTTGAAAGCGACGGCGACGAGAATCCAGATCAGCCCTGCGGCGATCATGACGGGCTTGGACTTATGCAGATGGAGCTTTTCTTCCGCGAAGACAAACGCGTAAGACAGGCCGAAAATAGTCACAATGGCCGGGCCGATCCAAAAGGGCGCTGCGGAAAGCATGGAAGGGAATCCTTTCACGAAAGACGAATCGTCAGCAAGTGTAGCATCGGGCGGGCGAAACGGAAAACGCTAGAAACGCAGCATGCGCGCGTCTTTTCTGGAGGCGGGGCTGCGGAACATGCCGTCGGGACGCAAGCGCGGGCGTATGATGCCGGTGCCGGGAATCCATTGGGCGGGCATCGTTTGCCCGCCTTGGAAACGGATGAAAGCCGTATTGTTCGGGAAGAGCGAGCGAAAAACGCCCGCTGCGCCCGGCGTTTTGCCGAAGAGGCCGGTCCAGCATCCGGTGTTCATGTAAGAAACGGTGGGCGGGCCTAAAAGCCGTCCGTTGTCGTCGCGCGGCGACGGCGTTTCCTTGAAAACGGGAAGATGCGTATGTCCGCAAACGATGCCCGTGAAATAGGGTTCCGGCGGATAGACGCCCATTTCGTTTTTAGCGGCGATGGCGGCATTGGAGGCAAACAGCAGGGAGAACGCGGCTTTTTCGAAGCGGTCTTTGTACGCCGCGCGGCCGTAGATATGTTGCAGGGTGTTCGCGAGCGTCCACTGCTTGCGGAGGCCGAGCGCCTTGAAGATATCTGCGATACGCTTGTCGGCGCGGCGGCGGTCGAGGAAGTCGCTCAAGCCGCCGATGGCTTCGCTGGCAAGGGAGCCGAAGGCGCTGAGCCATAAATATCCTAAAGAAATGCCGTCGAACTGGTGGCCATGAAGGATAAGAAGGCGCTGTCCATCCGGCGCGATGTACGAGGCTTCGTCAAATATCCCGACGCTGCGGGGAAAACGAAACGAGTCGTAGGAATCGAGAACCGGATCGTGATTTCCGCGCGTGACGACGACATGGACGCCGTGTTCGGCAAAATCGGAAATTTTGGACAGAACGGCTTTTTGGACGAGGTCTTGACGGAAAGGGAGTCGGCTTCGCACCGAGTTGATCAGATCGCCGCCGATACAAAGATTTTTCGGAGCGATATGATGAAGGAAATCCCAAAAATCCGTTTGGTTGGAAAAAGAGAATCCGAGATGCTCGTCGCTTACGAAGACGCAGTCGCAAGCGACGGGTTCGTGCAAAAGATCGGGCGCGGAAAGGGGGGAAGCGCTATTCCCGATGTAAGCGGCGGCGGTCACAATGATAAATCCAAAATACAGGCGTTAAAAAGCTCTTGCAGATTATAACTTTTTCCGATGAAAGCAAAGCGCCGGAAATATTATTTTTTGCTTAAAATGCCTTGCGCCTTTGCATGGTAAATAGCGGCTTGTTTCTTGTCTTTTAGCACTCTTTCGTAGACGTCGCCGAGGGTTTGCCACGAGCGGAAATAATCCGGCTGGATTTCGACCGAACGCTTCAGATTCTCGACGGCTTTTGCGACGTTTTCCTTTTGCGTCGGCGTCAGCGAAGGAGGAATCGAGAACGTGTACGGCTGCTTATACGGATCGGCCGGCGCGTCCGCTGCGGGGTATTGCTTGCGGAAGGCTTTGTGCAGATACGCCGAGGCGAGATTGTACCGCGCTTCGGCATGGACATCCGAAATTTCGATGGCGGCAGCCAAGTGGCCGATGGCTTCGTCATAGTCGCCCCGGCCTATGTAATAGGACGCAAGATTGGCGTGCGCGCGGGTCGCGTTTTTCTCGTAAGAAAGAATGCGGCCGTAAAACGAAACGTGATCGCGCCATGTCTTGTTTTGCTCGTACGTAGCGACGCCCAAGGCGAGAGAAACCGCGCACGCGGCGGCGCAAAGGGCATGCGCGGCGCGAGGCGCGTTTTTAGAGGCGGAGGCAAGCGTCTGTCCGAGGCCCAAGAACAATCCGGCCGACGGCAGATACATCCAGTGTTCGAGCAAAACGCCGTTCATTAAAACGAAAAGCCCTGTATGAGGCGCGTGCGCCGCCGCGAACCACAGCAATCCCCAGCTCAGCGCAAGGCTTTGTCTTGCGCGAGCGCTTCGGACGATGAAAACGAGCGCGCCAAGGACGATCAGGGCACCGCCGAGAACGGGCCAGTACAGAAGGCCCGGATACACCGGAAAATTACGTTCCATATGAAGGCCCGAAGGCCAGACCAGAAGTGCTGCGTAGGACGGCAGCGTCGCGAGGAAAGTGAAAAACCTGTAAATTGGCTCGTTCGCAAAGGCCTTTGTCAAAGCAAGGGAGGTTAAATTGTTATCGTAGAAAAGTTCAGAAGTGTGCGGCGTCGTGAAGCCTTCGGCGTACCAGCGCCAGCCGGTGTAGGCGAGCGCGAGAACCCAAAGAGGCCACGTGCGCGCATAGGTGCGGAGCTTGAGCCGGGCGGGGCTGGCGTAGAACAGGCAGGCGACGGCGAGCGGCGGCAGGACGACGGCGGTTTCCTTGCTCGCGAGGCCCAAAAGCATCAAAGGCGCGGCGAGCAGAATTTTTCGCGGCGAAAAGTCGGGCAGCATGACGATGAGCGCCCAAAGGCAGAACAGCGCATAAAGAGGATCGGCCGTCGCGCTCATGTAAGTGACGGCCTCGGTATGAAGGGGATGGAGCGCCCAAATCAGCGCGGCAAAAAAAACGCCGCGCGCATCGAAGCCCATTTTTAGGCCGAGCTTATAGACGAGGCAGGCGTTGGCGATATGCAGCGCGAGGTTGAGGGCATGGAACCAAAAAACGTCGCCGTCGCCCAAACGATGGGCGAAGAGGTACAGCAGCATTTGCAAGGGCCGAAAGAAGCCGCCGGACAGGTGAGCCCCTGCCGTCGTCGAGCTTGTCAGGATGTCGCCGATGTGGCTCCAATCGCGCAGGTGCGCATTGGTCGCAATCAGCGCCATATCGTCGAAGAGGAACTCGTTATCGAAAATATTGCCGTATGCAAGAAAAACCGCGAGCGCCAAGACGAAGTAAGGCGCAAGGCCCTTCATGAAAGGCGACATCAAATCGTTTTCGGTTTGCGCGGCGGACATGGAACAATGTTTCCCAAAAAATGACGAAAGGGGCAAGTCCTTGCTCAAAAGAAAGTCGTTTTTGAGGACTGCCCGATTAATCCGAATTTAAGAAATTAAAGGCAAAACTCCTCCTTTCTGAGCCGAATGCCGGAGGCAAAATGAGATATTTACAAATAATCGCAGTTTTGACCGCCGCTCTTTTTCTTGCGCCGCCCGCCCATGCGGCTCCCTCGTCCATCGGAGGCGTTTGCAATCAAATCGGCAGGACGACGATGGATACCGACGGCGCGAACCTTATGGCCTGCCTTTGCGACGGCGGAAGTTCGTGCGCGGCGGGCAAGTGGAAGTTGATGTCCGTCGACGTGCTGACGCCTCGCAGCGCCAATCCGTTCTCCGTCTCTTGTTCCGGCAAGCAGGTTTTAAACGGCATCACCGCCGCCGGGCAGCCGATGTGCATCGATCCGCCGCTGTTTCAGGATATTTCGTGTCCCCTCGGGCAGTCCATCGTGCGCTTTACGAACGGCGTCGGAACGTGCGGATGACCTTATGTGAGGAGAATATCATGAACCGTTTTATTCTTGTTGCCGCAGCTTTTTTCGCATTTTCTTCCGCAGACGCTTTGGCGCTGAACGTCGGAACCTCGTGCTCTGTCGTCGGCCAGACGCAGATGGATACGGATCAGAACAACATCATCGCCTGCGTGTGCAACACAATCTCCAACTGCGAGACGACGGGACACATCAACGATCTGAAATGGAAGGTCATGAGCTCCGGCATCGCGTGTCCCTCGGGTCAGGCTTTGACGGGGATCGTCAACGGCCAGCCCGTGTGCAAGAGCAGCATAACTTTTTCTGGATGCCCTTCGGGGCAGGTGATCAAGGGCGTTTCGAACGGAACGCCTTATTGCGGAACGTTGTAAGGGAAGGACATGGTCATGCGTAACGGAGCGATCCTTATTTGCGCCGCGATTCTCGCGATTTCTTGTCCGCCTGCGGAGGCGGCGTCTCTTTTGGGCAATGGGTGCTCGGCATCGGGCACGACCAAGCTCGACAACGATCATAAAAATATAGTCACGTGCATCGGCGGCAAATGGAAAGCCATGACCAGCAACGACGTGACTTGCCCGGAGGGACAGGTCTTAAAAGGGCTTTCGAACGGCGCGGCCGTATGCGCGAGTTTCGATGCGACGTGTCCTGCGGGCTCGTCGGTGAGGGAGATCGCCGACGGCGCGCCGGTTTGCCTGACGCCGTGCGAAAGAACTTCAACGTCGTGCACGAAAACGATTACGACGACGTATAACAAAGCCAATCCCTACGGCGCTTTGGTTCGAGTCTGTTATGACGTCGCGGGCGGCGCGGGCGGCGGCGGGGGCGGGGGAGGTGGCGGCGGATCGAGCGCGGTTCTCGTCAATAACGTCGTGGCCGCATCGGCGGACGGCGGCGATGGGTTCCAGCCCGGCAAGCGTTCGTCGGGAATGTTTATATTGCCCGCCGGGGCCGCGATGACGGCCTATGTCGGCGGCGGCGGCGGAACCGGCGATTGTTCGGGCGGCGGCGGCGGCGCGGGATTCCACAGCGGCACCGCGACGGGCGGTTGCGTCGAATGCGGCAGCGGCTACGGAAAAGGCGGTTCGGGCACGACCGGAGGGCTTTTGCCCGTTGGCGGCAACGGCGGTTCGGGCATTTGCACCTGCTGGTCGAACGGCGGGCGCGGCGGCAACGGGCTTTCGGGCGGCGCGCCTTGCAGCGCCCCCATGTGCAACGGCGGCGGCAACGGCGGCGGCGGCTTCGGCAGCGGCGGGGGCGGCATCGCCCTGAGTAATTACCCTGTGGGCCCGTATTATTGTCAGGGCTTTGTCGGCGCGGCAGGCGGCTCTTCGGGCGGAAACGGCGCAATTTCGCCCTATCAGGGCAACGGCACGCCGTCGGCCGTTTCTTATCCGGCCGCTCTCGGCGCGAATAACTGGGCAGCAGCGACGACCTTGCCGACCGAAGCCGGAGCGCGCCCGCCGAGCAACTATAGCGGCGGCAACGCGGGCCTCATTATTTTGACCTACGATCCGCCGGACGGGGTTTGCTCTTTTTAGGAAATTCCGGCTACTTCGCTTGCCGCTCGAACAATAACCGCAAACCCTCGAGCGTAATCATTTGATCGACGACGTCGATGGTTTTGCATTCGTTTTGCAAAAGCGGAGCGAGGCCTCCCGTCGCGATGACCTTCGCCTTGCCGCCGAGTTCTTTTTTGATGCGGCTGACGAGCGCGTCAACCTGTCCCGCGAAGCCGAAAACCGCGCCCGCTTGCATCGAGTTGATCGTGTTCTTGCCGATGGCCGCCGGAGGGGTCTTGAATTCGACTGGGTAAAGCCGCGCCGCGTTCTGGAACAGCGCGTTCATCGACGTCGAAACGCCCGGCGCAATCGCGCCGCCCAGATAATCGCCGTTCTTGCCGATGGCGTTGAACGTCGTCGCCGTGCCGAAATCCACGACGATCAGGGGCGTTTTGCCGCCGTATTTCGCGTGCGCGCCCACGGCGTCGCATATCCGGTCGGGGCCGACGTCCGCGGGATTGTTGTAGCGGATCGTCATGCCGAGGTTGCCGTTCGCCGAGACGCAAAACGGCTCGACATGAAAATAACGGCGCGAAAATTCGGCCAGATCGCGGTTGGCTTGGGGCACAACGCTTGAGATCGCCACGTGCCGGATGTCCTCGAGCTTCAGTCCGCATGGCGTGAGGACGCCGAGCGCGAGCGCGCCGTATTCGTCCGACGTGCGCGCGCGGTTCGTCCCCAGACGCCAGTTTCCGACCAGCCGGGCTTTTTTGCCGCGACCGCGATAAAAACCCAGAGCGATATTCGTGTTTCCGACGTCCAGCGCGAGTAGCATCGATCCTCTTATTTCTTGCGTTTGCGGCAGGCTTGTTTTTCGAGTTTTGCCAGGCGATTCCGCATAAAAGCCAGCACGCGGGCAATTGACCGCGCGTTGTCGATTCCGTCAACGAGTTTTTCTATTTCCTTCTTATGGCTCTTTAATTTCCGCGCTTCTTCGGCCAAAAGAGGCAGCGCGCGCGTCACGTTATCGCAAATGTTGATCGTCGCGGTCAGGGCCGTGCGCGACATCGGGTTAAGGTCGATGGCGATGACTTTTTTGCCCCACGCGACAAGCGCCTCGGCCCGGTCGCCGTCCTCGAGCGGCACGATCACGACGTCGGCCTTCGCGATGCCGTCCTTATCGACGCTTGCCCGCGCCGACGTCAGATGCGGCACGCGCGCCTTTGCGTTGACGCCCAGAACGCCTTTGGCCCCGAAGGACTTCAGATGATCGGCGATCATCTTCTCGCGCTTGGCCGTACGGCCGTAGAAGACGTTAACCTCGATCTTGGCCGGAATCGCTTTGGCGAGCGCCGCGATAGCCTCGGGCGCGAGCGCCGCCGTGTTGCCGTTGACGCTGATGACGGGATAGTCGGCCTGAAGCAGCAAGGCGGCGGCCGCGCGGATATCTTTGGCGACGGGGGCGGGGGTCGCCTCGCCCAGAATGTAGTCGAACGCTTCGCCGCGCCCGTGCGCGATGGGGCCGGTCTCGGCCACGAGGCCCGTGGCGTGGTGTTCGGCGATTTTATGCCTTAGGCGCAGCGACGCCGCGCGCGGGTGATCGTCGGGAATGTCGTACAAGGGTTATCTCCGAAAAAACATAAAAAGAATCATAATGATGCGTACTTTTTAATCCATGCGACGTAAGAATCCATCCATTTCTGCATAAATTTTTTGCTGCCCTCGCCGATATTGCCTTGGGCGTCGAAAAACCCTTCTTTGGCGTGCAGAAAAGCGTCCGGCTGGGGCATCGCAGGCATGTCGAGGCAGGAGAGAATGTTCCGCAAATGCTGCTGCGCCAAAGCCGTGCCGATCGCGCCGACCGAAACGCCCAAGACGCCTGCGGGTTTTTTGGCCCACGAATTCTGGCCGTAGGGGCGCGAGGCGTGGTCGATGGCGTTTTTGAGAACGCCCGAAACCGAGCGGTTGTATTCGGGCGTCGTGAACAGGACGCCTTGGGACTCGGCGACGTCCTTTTTGAATTGCTTGACGACCGGGGCTTGATTGACGTCGTCGTCTTGGTTGTAAAGAGGCAGATTGCCGACATCGAGAAATTTGAACGAGAAATCCGGCGGCGCAAACTTCGCCAGGGCTTCGGTCAGCTTGCGGTTGAGGGAGTCTTTGCGAAGGCTGCCGACGATAACGGCAATTTGATAGTTGGCCATGATCCCTCCGTGGATAAAGAAAGGACGCTAACACCCGCCGCGCGAATGTCAAATAGCTGCGCCGAACCCGCGTCCGGCGCAGCTTCTTGTATGAGATTTACTCCGACTTGATCTCGATTTTGCGGGCGCTGGCCTTCTCTTCGGCGAGCTTGGGCAGCGTCACCGTCAGCACGCCTTTTTCAAATTTGGCCGCGATCTTGGCCGCGTCGATGGCCGCGCTCAGCGACAAACGCCTTGCGAAGCTGCCGCTTGAGCGTTCGACGATGTGCCACGTGTCTTTCTTTTCTTCGCGCTCGACTTTCTTCTCGCCGCGAATGGTCAAAAGGCCGTCGTCGAAAGAGACGTCAATGTCTTTTTCCGTCAGGCCCGGCAAATCCGCCGCGACGTGAAACGCCTTGTCGTCTTCCTTTACGTCAAGGGCCACGTTCATGGCCGCCGCTTCGGTGGGAAAACCCCGCCACGCGTCGTCGAGCGAACGCTGCAAGGCGCGCCCCATCGAAAAGAAAGGGTCCGCCCCTTCGGGATAGCGGGCGATAAGAGAACGGAAAGACATGGTTTCCTCCTTAAATTCCTGTTAACGATCTTTCGAAAGAAGAGGTAAGAACGCGGCCCGAAAAATAAAGAGGGCGAAAAAATATTTTTGATTTTCTCTTGAAAAAAACGTTCGGAAAACACACGTCTATTCTTTATGCTTTGCCTTATGGCAAAGCATGAGTCAGATGGTTTGATCGTTCTCGGCGGCGAGGGCATTCCTTATTCCGTCATAAGGTCTAAGCGCCGCAAGCGGACGATCTCTTTTAAGTTCGAGCGCGGCGGCCTTCGCGTTCTCGCGCCCGCCGCTGCGCCGCTTCCGGCAATAGAAAAAGCTTTGCAAAATCGCGCCGCGTGGATTTTACGCGGCCATGCCTTGTGTAAATCCGCAAACGAGGAAATTAAATTTTCCAACGGCGCGACATTTTCTTACCTCGGCCATCCGTGCGCTCTCAGGATCACCCAAGGGCAGGGGGCGGCGTCTTCGTGCCTTCTTTCACCCCGCGCGCTGCGCGTGCATATCTCGGAAGAAAATCTATCGCCCGAAAACCTCCGGCGCGAAGTCCGGCTCGAAATTTTATTATGGCTCAAAAAACGCGCCCGGACGACGTTCCAAAAACGCCTCGACTTCTGGGCCAAAAAACTCGGCGTCCGCTACAAAAAGCTCGTCGTCGCCAACCCTTCCCAAAGATGGGGCAGTTGCAGCGCCGACAACGTTATCCGCCTCAACTGGCGCCTCATGACCCTGCCTTTGCCCATCCTCGACTACGTCGCGGCTCACGAGCTTTGCCATGCCCGGCATAAAGACCATTCCCCGCGCTTTTGGGCTTTTTTGGCCCGCGCTATGCCGGATTGCCAGGCCCGGCGAAAGAAACTTCGTTGCGCAGAACGACATATCTCGATGTTGGAATAAAATTGCTCATTATTCCGCAAATGCAAAGAGATGCCGCGACGGACTCAAAATAGGGCGTTCGAGGTTAGTTTGAGTCGGTTCGATCTGATTTTTATGCCGTTCGGAGTGGTTTTTGTTAGTTCATGGCTTATTTTATGGCATTTAAATGGCCTAAATGGACAATAGTATGTCGAGAAATGCTTTATTTGGTAAAAATATGCCTTTTTCAGATTAATAAACGCGTTTTTAGCCATATAACACCTTGGAAAAAAGAACAAATAAACGCTCAAAACCTCATTTTTTGCTAACCCTCTGAATTCTCGTGCAAAAAGATAATGGGTGTGCTAATCGTTCCGCCTCCCGGACGATCTGTGCGTCTCTGGCTCATTTCTCCGGCCGATGGATGTCATCCAAAAGGATGGCTCGAAAACGAGGAGGCCCGATGACTGCCCACGATAAAAAAGCCTCGGCCAAGAAACCGGCCAAGAAAGACTCCAAGCCCAGAAAGAAATCCGCCCTTTCTCTCATAAAATTCCCGCGCCCCAGCATGACCGCTCAACTCGTAAGCCGGGGCGAGCGCCTCGACCCGCGCCTTCAGGCCGTTATCGATAAAAACGAAATCGCGGAAAGTTTGGCCAAGTTCGCTCGCGGCATCGACCGCCTCGATGAAAATCTTCTGCGCTCCGTCCTCCACCACGACGCGACCCTCGATTTCGGCCCCGGCGTTTTTCAGGGCATGGGCGGCGACTTCGTTCACTGGATTTTGGGCGTCTTTCAGGGAGTCCGCTCCTCCCACCACCTGATCGCCAACGTCCGCATCGAGCTCGAAGGCGATTCTGCCCTCGTCGAATCCTACTTTCAGACCCACATTCGCATCGAGAAGCCCATCGGCCGCGAAGACGTTTTTTTGG
>CAYUPD010000036.1:0-10265 GCA_964446645.1 uncultured Rhodospirillaceae bacterium | reverse complement strand
TGAACGCGCTCAATCAACAGGACGGCTTCATAATACGCTTGGTGCACGGGCTTCCCTCCTTCTTAGGAGCGCGGCCGGTCTCGAAAGACCGCCGCTTTTTCGCATTGCGACATTTCTTTATGCGTCCATTTGTATTGATTTTGCGTTAAAAATCAATACGTGCTGCGCCTTTTTTGCCTCTTTAACCCCTTGATCTACCCTTGCTCTTGCGTTCTCTACCGCCTTCGTGCATTCTGCGCGCCAGTTTTGGCCCCCTTCTCGGCTCAAAACCTCCTTTTTACCAACCTTTACGAGGACAAACGATGAGTGACGCCTTTTTGCTGATTTTTAGCTGCGGCTTGCTGGCCTTGATTTACGGCCTTCTGACCGCTCGCCATGTTCTGTCGGCTCCCGCCGGCACCCCGCGCATGCAAGAAATTGCCGCCGCCATTCAGGAAGGCGCTAAAGCCTATCTGAACCGCCAATACATGACCGTCGCCTTCGTCGGCATCGTCATTTGCATCGTCCTCTCCCTCTTCTTGGGCGCTCATGTCGCCCTCGGCTTCGTAATCGGCGCTGTCCTTTCGGGCGCCGCCGGATACATCGGCATGAACGTTTCCGTTCGCGCCAACGTCCGTACCGCCGCAGCCGCAAGCAAGGGCATGGCTCAAGCTCTTGGCGTCGCTTTCAAAGCCGGCGCTATTACGGGCCTCCTTGTCGTCGGCTTGGGCCTTTTGGGCGTCAGCGGCTACTACTACGCTCTCCTTCAGTGGAAGGGCGCGGCCGACGAAGCCTCTATTCGCTCGATCATCGAAGCCCTCGTCGCCTTGAGCTTCGGCGCTTCCTTGATCTCTATCTTCGCTCGCTTGGGCGGCGGCATCTTCACCAAGGGCGCCGACGTCGGCGCCGACCTCGTCGGTAAAGTCGAGGCCGGTATCCCCGAAGACGATCCACGCAACCCCGCCGTCATCGCCGATAACGTCGGCGACAACGTCGGCGACTGCGCGGGCATGGCTGCGGATTTGTTCGAAACCTATGCCGTCACGATCGTCGCGACCATGCTTTTGGCCGCTACCTTCTTTACCGGCGAAATCCGCTCGACCATGATGCTTTTGCCTCTTCTCATCGGCGCCGTTTGCATCATCGCCTCCATCGTCGGCACCTTCTTCGTCCGCCTCGGCGCAAAGAAGAACATCATGGGCGCTCTCTACAAGGGCCTGATCGCCACCGGCGTCATTTCGGCGGCGTTCATTCTCTCCGTCGTCAGCAAGGTCATCGGCGCCGGTACCGTCATTACCATGACGAACGGCTCGACCGTTTCGGGAATGCAGATGATTTACTGCTCCTTCATCGGCCTCGCCGTCACGGCTCTTATGGTCGTCATCACGGAGTACTACACCTCGACGGAATACCGCCCGGTCAAGAGCATCGCCGCCGCGTCCGCCAACGGTCACGGTACCAACGTGATTCAAGGCCTCGCCGTTTCGATGGAAGCGACGGCTCTTCCCGTCGTCGTCATCTCCGTCGGCATCATCATCGCCTACACGCTCGCCGGACTCTTCGGCATCGCGCTTGCGGCGACGACGATGTTGGCTCTCGCGGGCATGATCGTCGCTCTCGACGCTTACGGCCCCGTCACCGATAACGCCGGAGGGATTGCGGAGATGTCCAATATGCCCAAGGAAATCCGCGTGACCACCGACGCTTTGGACGCCGTCGGCAACACCACCAAAGCCGTGACGAAGGGCTATGCCATCGCCTCGGCCGGGCTCGCCGCCCTCGTGCTGTTCGCCGCCTACATCCAGGACCTGCATCACTACTTCCCGAACGTCAACGTCACGTTCGACTTGCAGAGCCCCTATGTCGTCGTCGGCCTCTTCATCGGCGGCTTGCTGCCCTACCTCTTCGGCGCTCTCGCTATGACCGCCGTCGGTCGCGCAGCCGGTTCCGTCGTTCAGGAAGTCCGTCGCCAGTTCCGCGAAATCAAGGGCATCATGGAAGGCAAGGCTAAGCCGGAGTACGGCACCGCCGTCGACATGCTGACCAAGGCGGCCATCCGCGAGATGATCGTCCCGTCCTTGCTCCCGGTCGCGGCCCCCGTCGTCCTCTACTTCGTCGTCCGTTACGCAGCGGGCCAAGCCGAAGCCTTTATGGCAACCGGCGCCATGCTGCTCGGCACCATCGTGACCGGCCTCTTCGTCGCCATCTCGATGACCTCGGGCGGCGGCGCTTGGGACAACGCCAAAAAGTTCATCGAAAGCGGCAATTACGGCGGCAAAGGCTCCGATGCCCATAAAGCGGCCGTAACCGGCGATACCGTCGGCGATCCGTACAAGGACACCGCCGGCCCGGCCGTCAACCCGATGATCAAGATCATCAACATCGTGGCAATTTTGCTTCTTGCAATCCTGGCCTCCGTGTAAATGATTAAGAACGTTTGAACGAAAAGCCCCGCTTAAACGCGGGGCTTTTTTTCGCTATATTAAAACCATGGAACGCTCATCCCGCCCCGCCTCTCAACTTCACGGCCGCCGCAAAGGCAGGCCCCTCCGCGCGCGCAAATCCCTTCTCATGGAAGAGCTTTTGCCCGTTCTTAAAATCGCCCCCAAGGAAGGCAGGCGCTCGGCGCCTTCCGTCTATTTCGAAAACGCCGACGACTCTCCCGTCTGGTTCGAGGTCGGGTTCGGCGGCGGCGAGCATCTTGCCGCCCAAGCCAAACTGCACCCCGATGCCGTCTTTATCGGCTGCGAGCCCTTCATCAACGGCGTCGCCGGTCTTTTAGACGCTATCGACCGCGACAAGCTCGGCAATGTCCGCATCTTCGACGACGACGCGCGGATCATGCTCGACGCCCTTGCCGACGCTTCTATCGACCGCTGCTTCGTTCTCTTCTCCGACCCTTGGCCCAAAAAACGCCACGCCAAGCGCCGCTTCATCGGCCCCGAAAACCTCGACCGCCTCTCGCGAGTCATGAAATCCGGCGGCTTTCTCCGCCTCGCCTCCGATCATCCTTCGCTCGTCGATTGGATGCGCGAATGCCTTTCTCTCCATCCCGATTTTACCTGCGTTTACGCCGACGCCGCGCCGCCTCCCGATTGGATCGCCACGCGATATCAGGAAAAAGCCGTTAAGGCCGGACGGCAGCCGTTCTTTATGGATTACAAGCGCAAAGAGCGGAGCTCATATTAAGGACACCGCCGCCGTCAGAAGAAGGCCCGCGCCGATAAATACGGCCGCGCGCCCGTAAAGAAGAAACCATTCGACCGGCTGGCGGAAAAACAGCAACGCCCGCTCTGTCTGCGGCTCGGCCCGGCTCGGCCCCAGCGGACGATCCGTGCCGCCGTATATCCACAGTATCCCGCCGCCGACAAACAAAAACGACAGTCCCCAAAGCGTCATCCAGGTTACGTGCGAAAGCGTGTACATGGGTCTTTCTCCTTCGGAAAATCGATCCATCCGTCCGGCCCGAGACGCTGCAACGGCTCGAACCTCGATTTATAACTCATTTTGCGCGACTCCGCGATCCAGTAGCCGAGATAAACATACGACAGGCCTTTTTCGCGCGCTTTTTCGATCAAATCCAGTATCAGCGCCGTTCCGAGGCTGCGGCGAGGTTCCTTTGTTTCAAAAAAACTGTAAACGGCCGAAAATCCGTCGTCAACCTCGTCGGCCAGCATGCAGCCTTTGAGGGCCCCTTGCGCGTCGCTCAGGCAAAAAAGCCGCGTCGAGGCGTGGTTTCGTTGAATCATGGAATCGAAGTCTTTTTCGTCCATCCGCGCCATGTCTCCGTCGCCGTGGCGCGCTTTCTCATACTCCATGAAAAGGCCGTACATCTCCGGCGTCGAGCGAAGGGGCTTTTCGTCAAAATTCAAACCCACGTTCCTCGCCGCCACGCGACGCAACGACCGGCTTGGCTTAAACGCGCTTATGGAAAGGCGAACAGGCACGCATGCCTCGCACCCTTCGCACGCGGGCCTGTAGACGACGTCCTCGCTTCGCCGAAACCCGACGCGGCATAGCGCCCCGTTAATCTCGGCGTCCGCTTGGCCATCAAGCCGCGTAAAAAGCTTCCTCTCGACCCGCGCCGGAAGATAGGGACACGGCGAAGGCCCCGACAAGTAAAACGGCAGATCCAAAAGCGTCTTGGACGGTAGAGTAGACATAGAGGCGAAAGTACCTCTTTCCGCTTACGATAAAAAGGCCGTTATCGCTTTCGATACTTCTTCCGGTTTCGTAAAATCCACGCGCGGATGCCGGAACGGAACCCATTGATATCGCGCGTACCATACTTTCTCTTGATGCGGCGGCTGCTCGTAATTATACGCGGACAGGGGCCTATAGCTTTCCTGCGCAACCCCGAGGCACGACACGTTGCCTGCCTCGGATGCGTATATCTTGAGCGCTTTCTTTTTCGCCTCGCGCTCTTCCGGCGTCAGCGTGATTGTCCTTACCGTCTCGTCCGACGAGATAAATGCCTGACAGCGCGCCTCGCCGCCGAAAAAATTATATTCGGCAAACTCCAGCACGCTGACCCGTGTTTTTAACTTAAATCCTATCGCGTTAAGCGCATCGTGATCTGGATTGCCTCCTTCGTAGGCCGGAACCCATACCTGATCCGGCTTGTATTGTATCAACGCCTCCTGCACTTCGCCGTAAACGACCCCCATTTCGCGCCATAACGTCCGCGCCGGACGCGCCGCCCAACCGACGGGCTGAATTCCCAACGCCAGCGCCGCCGCTTCGGCCTCGGCGCGACGCCGCGCCACCTTGGCCTCGTACGTTTTTTTCTCCCACGGCCACATGTGATCCCGCGGAATGCATCCGTTCGTCAGATAGAGCGCCGACACCGTCGCCCCTGCCGCCCGCGCCCGCGCTATCGACGCCGCGCACGCGACGACTTCGTCGTCCGGATGCGGCACAAGAATAAGTATGCGTTTGCCGAACATTATCGTTTTTCCTTTCGGGCCAGAGATTCCCAAATGGGCAGAAAATCCTCTTTCAAAACCTCGCTCCACGACGCAAGCCGGTCACGCCGGAACGCCAACGCCGCATCGCGCATCGCCGCTTGCCGCGCCTTGTCGCAGGCCATCGCCTGAAGCTCTTGCGCCCACGCTTCGGTATCGCTCGCAACTTCTTTGATAGACGCCGGCCGACCGTAATACGAGGCGACTCCGTTTAACGCCGACGCCAGAACCGGGCATCCGCACGCCATCGCCTCGGCCGCGACAAGGCCTCCGATCTCAACGTCCGAGGCCATGCACAAAACGTCCGAAGCCGCATACGCCTTCGCCAGTTTTTCGGGCGGCAGGAATCCGGCAAGCGTAACCGCTTCGCCCAGAATTTTCTTGGCCTCTTCCTGCGCCGGGCCAAGACCAACCGCAAAAAGATGAAGCCTTGCCCCTTTTTCGCGCGCGCGCGCGCAGGCCCGCGCCAAAAGAGGCATGTTCTTGCCCACATCCACGCGCCCGACAAAAAGCGCCAGAAAATCTTCCGGCCCGACACCGTACTCTTGCCCGATTTCGGCACGCGCGGCGGCGTTCGGGGAAAACAGCTCTTTATCGACGCCCATGCGCATCGGCTTGATGTCTTCTTCGGGAATGTATTTCCGCGCGAGCGCCCTGTCTTCGGCTCTCACGGCCCATGCCGCCCGGCAAACGCTTACGTGCGCGGCGAGGCGTTTTTCTTTTTTTTGGCGCTCTTTATTAGAAATTTTGAACAAGCCGTCGATCCAGCCCCCGAGATTTTTTCCCAGCCATTTCAACAGCGTTTCATGCGTGAACAGCTCGGCATACGAAGGCGTGTCCGTATGAAACGATGTCACAAGGGGAATCTTTTTCTCCCGGCTCACGCGCTCGGCCGTCCGCGCAAACGAGAAAAAGCCGCCCGTCGTATGAAGGATATCGTAGGCCTTAAGTTGCCTTGCCAGTATTGGATGGCGCGACGCCAAATCCGTATGCGCGGGAACGTACGGCAAAAACTTGAGACGCTCCGTGCTGAATATCGGCGGCAGGTATTTGTATCTCACTCGCGGCGACAGAATCTCCTTCCCTCCCGCACCCAGAAAGTAGACCGTCAGATCGACGGGCGCTTCATCCTTCGCGCACGCTTCCGCCACGCGCTCCCAATACTTGACGTGTCCTCCCGCCGCCGCGTCGCGCGGCAGATCGACGAGAACGGCTATGCGGGGATATTTTTCTTCCATCATAAACCTGCAACCGTCAGCCCTTCGACGCGCAGCGTCGGCGCGTCGATGCCGTACCGGAATTCGAGATCGTTCGCCGCCGCCGTATTTAAAAACATATCCTTGAGGTTTCCCGCAATCGTCATCTCATTCACGGGAAATGCTATTTTCCCGTTCTCGATCCAGAAACCCGTCGCGGCCTGGCTGTAGTCGCCCGTCACGCCGTTGACCCCCATCCCCATCGTCTCGGTCACGTAAAACCCTTGCGCCACGTCGCTCATCAGCGCTGCGGGCGCGCTCGGCCCCGCCTTGAGATAGACGTTCGACGGCGACGGCCCCGGCATCCCTCCGGGCGCGCGCGCCGCGTGGCCCGTGCTGCGCATCTTGAGCTGGCGCGCCGACCGAAGATCGAGAAGCCACGTCGTCAAGACTCCTCCCTCCACCAGATTCCGCGCCTGCGGCGCGATCCCTTCGGCATCGAACGGACGCGACCTCAATCCACGCGCTCGGAAAGGATCGTCCACGATCGTCACGGCTTCCGAAAATATCTTCTGCCCCAGCTTGTCCTTCAAAAAACTCGTGCCCCGCGCAATCGCCGCGCCCGATATCGCCTCGAGCATCGTCCCGACAAGACCGCCCGAAATGCGCGAATCGAAAAATACCGGAACTCGCGCCGTCGGCATTTTTTTCGGGTTGAGACGCCTCACGGCGCGTTCGCCTGCCGTCCGTCCGACATCCTCCGGACGCGGCAGATCGCCCGCAAATGCCCGGATCGCGTAGTCGTGATCCCTTTGCATGCCCACGCCTTCGCCCGCAAGCGCCGTGACGCTCAACGAATAACGCGTGCGGCGCATCTCTCCCCGAAATCCGTTGCTCGCCGCCAGCGCCACGCGGCTTTCTCCCCATCCCGCGCCCGCGCCTTCGGTGTTCGTCACGCCTTTAATCACTCGCGCCGCGTCCTCGGCCTCGCGCGCTTGCGCGATCAACTGCTCGGCAGAAAAAACCGCGCTGTCGGCCGATTCCAGCGACGGCACGGCCGATTCAATCTCTCCGGGTTCCGCCAGACCGCAAAACGGGTCTTCGGGCGCCAACTGCGCCATGAGAACGGCCCGCGCGACCATCTCTGTCAGCGCCGCCCCGCTGCGGTCCGTCGAGGAAACGACCGCCTGCTTGCGCCCCACAAATACGCGCAGTCCTAAATCCCCCGACTCCGACCTCTCGAGACTCTCGACCGCTCCCAGCCGCATCGAAACGGACATGTCCGTCGAATCGACCCGCATCGCATCCGCCGCATCCGCCCCCGCATCGCATGCGCGGCGGATGAGATCGTCCAAAAGATCGAGCGCCGCGTCGGTCATTTCTTTTTCGTCCTTTTCGTTTTGGCGGCAGGCTTGACCGCTTTTTTAGGCTTTATCCGCTTCTCTTGCCAAGTCCTTATATTCCCTAGATCGACGTGCACGTGGTTGTCGCGCGGATAATACGCGACGCCCCCGCGCTGCATCGTCTTGGCAATCTCGCCTATAGCCTTGCCGCTCACCCCTTCGATCCTGAAATCCACCGCCCAGCCGTATTTATGCAGGCTCTCTTTGGCGACATTCTTGTCTTTTCTCGCCAGTTGCGCGTTCGTCTTCGGCGAACGATAGGCCGATAATATCTGAAACGGCACCGTCTCGGGCAACATCAGGCGCTTGCGGATATCCACCAGAAAATCGATCAGTTCCGGATCTATCTTGCCCACCGCGTTGATGTGCCGGTCGCGCATGAGCCGGTCGATCTTTCGCATCGCCCCCGCGTCGTACGCTCCGTCGTGATAAAACACGACATCCGCCGTCTCGCCCCCGCCGTAAGGATACACCAGCACAATCCGCCGGACGGAATCGCGGTCCGGCTCGGTCTTCTCCATCCCCGCGCCGGACGCCGCAGGCGTCGGCGGACAAACCTCCCGGGAAACGTTCCGGAGACTTCCGCAACCGCTCAACGCGCAGACCGCCAAAAGCAATAACGCCTTCCTCATTCCTTTAACCCCGCCAAACGATAGGCTCCCGCCTCGTTCACGATCCACACTTCGCCTTCCCGGTCGAGCTTGCGCCGAAGCTGGTATATATGCGTCTCCAGCGTATGCGTGTCGATTTGTTCGTCGTATCCCCACACGCCCGCCAGAATATCTTTGCGCGACGCCGCCTCTTTTTTCTGCGCCAGATAAACCAAAAGCGCCGTTTCTTTCTCCGTCAGGCGAACCGCCTCTCCGCTCCCGGCGCGCGCGGCCTGCCTTGTTTTGGGATCCAGCCTGTAAGGCCCGAAGACAACGGCGCGCTGACGCAAGATCGGCTCCGTCTCCAGATAATGCTTCATCCGCGCGATCAAATGCCCCAAACGCAGCGGCTTCAAAAACGTTTCCGCCGCGCCTTCGACGTCGCCCCTCCCTCCGAGCATGAAAATCGTCGGCATGCCGAGATTCTGGTTCAACTCCCGCACCAGTACGGCGGCCTCTTCGTTCCCTTCGGGCGACTCCGCGACCACAAGAGCCGGATTTTCCGCGCTCTCCGGCCTCACCTCTTCCTGCGGCGTCGCCAATCGCCGGACGTTGCCAAACCCCGCCGCCGCAACCTGCTCTATCACGGCCTCATAAAGCGAATTGTCGGGAATAAATAGAAATATGTCCGGCATGGCGTTTATGGCCCTGTCTTTCGAAGAATCAGCTCCTTTAGGATAGTGCGCATTCCCTCTTTGGGGTACAAGAAAATAGGCTATGATCCCGAATATGGAGAATTTCGCCATGCTTAAGCCCGCTCCCAAGGCCGGAGTCATGGGGTGGCCCGTCGGCCATTCCCTCTCGCCCAGACTTCACGGCTTTTGGCTGCAACGCTACGACATCAAGGGGAGCTATGACGCTTTTCCCGTCAGGCCCGAAGACCTTTCGTCCGCCCTTCGCCGCCTGAAAGACGACGGCTTGATCGGCGTAAACCTCACCATTCCCCACAAAGTCGCCGCACGCGATATCGTCGATACCCTCGATCCTGCCGCCTCAGCCATCGGCGCCGTCAACCTCGTCACCGTCGACGCGCGCGGCGTCTTGCGCGGAGACAACACCGACGCCTACGGATTCGCTCAAAACCTCCTCGCCTCCGGCGTCGCTCCTAACGACGGAACCGCCTTCGTTCTTGGCGCGGGCGGCGCCGCTCGCGCCGTTCTGTTCGCTCTCGAAGACCTGGGATTCCGCAAAATCCTTCTCTCAAACCGCACCGAAAAACGCGCCCAAATCCTCGCCGAGGATTTCTCTTCCCCTCACGTCAAAATCTCGGTCGTCGCCTGGGAGGACGCGCCTCGCGCGCTCGAACAAGCCTCGCTTCTCGTCAACGCCACCTCTTTGGGCATGGCCGGACAGCCCGCGCTCGATCTTTCTCTCGACTCCCTGTCTCCTTCTGCCTCCGTCGCCGACGTCGTTTATGCCCCCCTCGAGACCTCTTTGCTCAAACGCGCCAAGCAACGCGGATGCCGCACCGTCGACGGCCTCGGCATGCTGTTGCATCAGGCCCGCCCCTCGTTCAAAGCTTTCTTCGGCCTTAACCCGGACGTAACCGACGAATTAAGGGCCTTTGTTTTGACCGGAAAGAAAAGCTCATGAAAGTTATCGGCTTAACCGGCGGCATCGGCATGGGCAAAACGACCGTCGCCGATATCTTCAAAAAATGGGGGTTTCCCGTTCATAACGCCGACGCCGTCGTTAAGCGGGAATACGCTCCCGGCGGCGCGGCCTTTAAATTCGTCGCGGCGCATTGGCCCGGCATGATTGTCAACGGACGGCTTGACGGCGAGGCTTGGAGCAATTTCGTTTTCCAGAATCCCGACGTTTTGGACCGGTTGGAAAAACTTCTTCATCCCATCGTCGCGCAGGCCGAGGAAGACTTCCTTCAAAAAGCGCGCAAAAGCAAAACCCCGGCCGCCGTGCTTGAAATCCCCTTGCTTTTCGAAACCGGCGGCGACGCCCGGTGCGACATTGCCCTCTGCGTCGAGGCTCCCCCCGCCGTTCAAAAAGCCCGCGTCCTGACGCGCCCGAATATGGACGAACGCAAGTTTAACGCCATCATGGCGCGGCAGATGCCCT
>CAYUPD010000035.1:9338-10495 GCA_964446645.1 uncultured Rhodospirillaceae bacterium | reverse complement strand
GGGTATCCGCTGGCGTTTGCGGCGGCTTTGGCTTTAAGGACGGCGTTTTCGGCGAAGGTCGAGCCTGTTTCGTCCGGAGAGGGAAGGCCGAGGTCTGCGGCGGAGACGATGCGCGGGACGAAAGGACGAAGCAAGGCTTCGAATTCGCGGAATTTCCCGGCGTTATGCGTGGCGACGACGAGCCGGTCGATGTCGAGTAAGGGCATGGGCCGCAAAGGCATTATGAGTACTGGATAAGAGACCAGTGCGTATGGGCGATTTTCCAGCCCAGCGTGGCGCGGCGGTAGACTTCGGTGCAATTCCAGCGCAGTTCACGTTTTTCGCCGACGCGAGAGACGAAATTGTACGTGAGGACGGCGGTGTCGCCGTAATCCTGAACGCGGGGCTCGATCATCTCGAAGCCGGAGGCAGTGACCTTGCCGCGCAGGCATTCGTAATAAGCGTTGATGTTGTCCCAGCCGTCGAGGCGGCGCGGCAGGAAGGGATCGAAATAAGCGATGCCGGGAGCGGTGATCTCCAAAAAGCCCGTGGGGTCGCCCATGCACCAACGCTTGAGGGCGTTCCGTTCGATCTCGACGATTTCGTGTTCTTCGGTCATGTGTGCCTCACGTCAGTTCTTTTTTGCCCATAGCCAGAAATTTTTTGCGGCGGTCCGCGACGAGGGCTCTTGGATCAAGGCCCATAAGTTCCGAAAGCGCATTTTCGAGAGCGTTGCCGACAGCTTCGATGGTTCGTTTTGGGTTGCGTTGAGCGCCGCCCGTGGGTTCGCGGACGATGGAGTCGATGATTCCGAGGCGCAAAAGGTCTTGGGCGGTCAGCCGCAGGGCTTCTGCGGCTTCTGCGGCGTTGGCGGCGCTGCGCCAAAGGATCGAGGCGCAGCCTTCGGGCGAAATGACGGAATAAATGGCGTGCTCGAGCATGATCACGCGATTGGCGGCGGCAATGGCGATAGCGCCGCCCGAGCCTCCCTCGCCGATGATGCAGGACACGAAGGGAACGCCGACCCCAAGGCAAGTTTCGATAGAGCGTGCAATGGCCTCGGCTTGGCCGCGCGCCTCGGCATCCACGCCGGGAAAAGCCCCGGCGGTATCGACAAGCGTGACGATGGGCAGACCAAAATGATCGGCCAGTTTCATCAGTCGTTGCGCTTTGCGATA
>CAYUPD010000035.1:5132-9328 GCA_964446645.1 uncultured Rhodospirillaceae bacterium | reverse complement strand
GGGTTTGGCCATGCCGAAGTTGTGCTTGATGCGGCTTTCGGTGTCGAATCCGCGTTCTTGGCCTATGATGACGCAAGACTGGCCCCGGAAACGGCCTAAACCGCCGACAATTGCCAAATCCTCGCCAAAGGCGCGATCTCCGGCCAGGGGAGTAAAATCTTCAATGAGATCGCGGATATAGTCGCTGCAATGGGGGCGGTCGGGATGGCGGGCGACCTGAACCTTTTGGGC
The DNA here is from genome assembly GCA_964446645.1 of uncultured Rhodospirillaceae bacterium. Classification (GTDB taxonomy): domain Bacteria; phylum Pseudomonadota; class Alphaproteobacteria; order UBA9219; family UBA9219; genus CAIXLI01. The sequence goes on along the minus strand of CAYUPD010000035.1, from coordinate 9,097 downwards.
GGGCGTCAGCTTGTCGTAAAGGGAGAGGAGCAGTCTATCGACTTTATCCTGCAAACGGCCGATTTCGGCGCCGATGTTGACATGGCCGCCGTCGGACAAATGCCGCAGTTCCTCAATTTTGGCTTCGAGTTCCGTGACGGATTTTTCAAAATCTAAGGCTTGCATAGGGCTCGACAGAAAGTTTCAACAAGAAATCCTGCGGTCTAGCTACCACGCCCGGAGCGGAGAGGCAAATAGAGGGGCGAGGCGCGTTAACCATTAAGGATGATGGGGCCCTTTTTTCTTGCGTTGGAGCGCTATAATAAGGAGAGCATGTCCGAACGAAAAAAGCTCATTCTTCCCGAAGGCGCAGGCAAGGTGCTGTTGCATGTCTGCTGCGCGCCGTGTTCGGGCGATGCGGTTGCGGCGCTGTGCGAATCGGGAGCCGATTTCACGGTATTTTTCTACAACCCCAACATTCATCCGCGCGAAGAGTACGAGAAGCGCAAGGCCGAGTGCGTGCGTTACGCGACAAAGAAGGGCGTGAAGATCGTAGACGCCGACTACGATCCGGACAGATGGTTCGAGCGGATTAAAGGGCTTGAGAAAGAGCCCGAACGCGGCGCGCGCTGCACGGAATGTTTTCTCTTGAGGTTCGAGCGTTCGGCGCAATACGCGCACGAGAACGGCATTCCGGTGCTGACGTCGTGTTTTGGCATATCGCGATGGAAGGATATGGACCAAGTCAATGCATGCGGGCGCCGCGCCGCCGCGCAATATGAGGACGTAACGTACTGGGATTACAATTGGCGCAAGGACGGCGGGTCGCAGCGTGCAGCCGAAATAGCCAAGCGCGAAAAGTTCTACATGCAAAAATACTGCGGTTGCGTTTTTTCGTTCCCCCCAACATAAAATATTTTTTGTGATGCCTTTGTGCGCGAGCGAAGATTCACAATAAGAACCTTCTTTTTCCTTATACATCTTCAGGTTGATAGGCGCTGGCCACGAGTATGGTTATCGACGAAAAACACGTTTACTATTTGTAAACCATTGATTTTATTAAATACTTTCATATTTTTGTCGTAAGATCGGACAACATGAATACGGCGATATGTAAAAGAGACGTTGAAATAAATTTTTAACGGGAACAGCCGATAAGAAGCGAAAAGCCGGAAGAAAGGCGATGCGAGCAATAAAAAGGTTGTCGCCGGAATGTCTTTCGGATTCGATTGAGCGGCGGATGTCTAAATTCAACTAGAGCGGGAGGCGAACATGCCCAGCAACATCATGACGAGATTTTCCTGCGCGCGCATATTGGTCGTCGATGACAGCGTGTTCGATCGCCGCCTGATTTCGATGGCGCTTAGAAAGGCGGGGTTCACCCGAATGATGACGGCGGACGATGGAGCGGACGCGGTACAGAAGACGTACGATTTCCATCCCGATCTCGTCCTGCTCGATTTGAAGATGCCGAACCTTGACGGCTTCGGATACTGCGAGATGGTGCGCAAAGACAATTCTTTGCCGCGCATGCCGATCATTGTGCAGACGGCGCTCGAGGATCGTCAGTCGCGGTTGCATGCGCTGTCGTGCGGGGCGGACGATTTCTTGACAAAACCTTTGGATATGGCCGAGTTGACGCTGCGCATATGCGTCCATGTCGAGAGGTATTTCATGTTCCGGGATATGGAGGACATGTGCGGCTATCTCAAGATGGAAATGGACATGGTCGAGGGGTTGCGCGCGGATATCGAGAAAGCCAAAGTCTCGCTTCCGAACAAAGCCCATCTCGAGAACCATTTCGAGGTACTCGAAGAACTAGCCTGTATTTCGAAAGTATAGAGCGTTAGGCCAAAACGTCGGCCAACTGCTTCTCGAGCCCGAAATAAGCAACCTTAGACAGGCAGCGCTGCGGCCGGTTGACCTTATTGAAGCGGAAGTTCAGGCTCCCGTTCGCGTTTTCTCCCAATACCTCGGTCGAAAACAGATCGTGCATAAGGATCGTCGCCCCGTCGATTCCGAGAATTTCGGCAATATGGGTGACTCGGCGCGCGCCGTCGCGCATGCGGCTAACCTGAATGATGACGTCGATCGCCGAAACGATTTGCTGGCGGACGGCAATCGGCGACAGGTTGGGAGTCGCGAGGCCGACGATATTTTCGAGTCTCATAAGGGCTTCGAAGGGGCGGTTGGCGTGGATGGTGGAGAGAGAGCCGTCATGGCCGGTGTTCATAGCCTGAAGCATGTCGATAGCCTCGCCGCCGCGCGTTTCGCCGACGATGATGCGGTCGGGGCGCATGCGAAGGGCATTCTTCAAAAGATCGCGCATCGTGACTTCGCCGCGGCCTTCGAGGTTGGGCGGGCGGGTTTCGAGGCGGATGACGTGCGGCTGCTGCAATTGAAGTTCTGCGGCGTCTTCGATGGTGACGATACGCTCGCGATGGTCGATGGTGCGCGACAGGGCGTTGAGAAGGGTTGTTTTGCCCGATCCGGTGCCGCCGGAAATGAGCATATTCACGCGGCTTTTGCCGAAAATGCCGAGCAGATCGGCCATTGTTTGAGAAATGCTTCCAAGCTCGACCATAGTGTCGAGCAGGATTTTCTTTTTGGAGAATTTACGGATCGTGATTGTCGGCCCGTCAATGGAGAGCGGGGGGACAATAATGTTGACGCGGCTTCCGTCGGCAAGGCGGGCGTCGCAAAGGGGCGTGCTTTCATCGACGCGGCGTCCGATTAGGGAGACGATGCGCGTGGCGATAGACATGATGTGCGAGGCGTCGCGGAAGACGACGTCGGTCAGTTCGATGCGGCCCTGACGTTCGACATAAACGCGGTTGGGGGCGTTTACCATGATTTCCGAAACGGTTTCGTCGGCCAAAAGGGGTTCGAGAGGCCCGAGGCCTTTCATGTCGTCGATAAATTGCTTGATAAGCTCGTTGCGTTCGGGCCCGTTAAGGTACAAGCGCTTTTTGGCCAAGAGGTCGCCGACAAGTTCCATAAGGTCTACGGAAAGGCTTTCGCGGGACATCTGCGCCGCGATCGAGAAATTGATGCGGTCCATGACATCGTTTCGGATTTCTTCTTTTGCCTGAGCAATGATGTTGCGCGAGGCATAAGGCTCGGCAGCCGCAACGCGCTCGGCGAGGGGGCGCAACGAGGGCATGTCGATGATGTCGGACTCTGGCGTATCGTCGGCTTCAATTTTGCGCAGAGAAAAAAGACGAGCCATAAAAATCTCCTGAAAAACAAACGATCAGAAAAAATAGCCTCAAAAAACGTATCGATTCTCATATCATGAAAGTAATTCAAGTTAATCGGCAATGTTTTCAAAACGCCGTTAACTATTAATAACCGTGCGAGAGAACGCCCGGTTTTTTGGCGAAGGAACAGGCTTTACTTTGCGGGGGCGGGCGTCTTGTTAACCTGAGCGCGCATGGCCTTCAAAAGGCCCTCGATCTGGCCGCCGTTGTTCTGGATGACGGAGGCGTATTCCTGCTTCTGGGTGACGCTGAGGCTGACGCCCTCGACGACGACGTCAATGACGCCCATTTTATCATTCTTTTGACGGATGCGCCAATCTATGGCCGTTGGTTGGGAGCCATCGGGGTGGGTAATTTGGCTGAGGACAATGGAGTCGATATCGGATTCGGGCCGCGTACCGACGACTTGGAATCCTTCGCCGGTATAAAGCGTCATGCGGTTGCCGTAGGTGCGAAGGACAAGGGTCTTAAAGAGATCCATGTATTCAGCCTGCTGGGCGGGAGTTGCCGAGAGCCAAGCACGGCCGATGACGAAGCGGCCGATGGTTTTGATGTCGAAATCTTCGCTCAGCATCTGGCTGAAGGCGGTCGCGCGTTGATCGGAAGAAAGGGATTTGTCGGCAACGATTTTAATGGCCCTGTCGCCAAGGTCTTGAACGAACTTTCCTACAGGGGTCGCTAGGGCCTGGTCATGAGTGCGTGCGGCGGCGGCGGGAGCGGCAAAAG
>CAYUPD010000035.1:0-5122 GCA_964446645.1 uncultured Rhodospirillaceae bacterium | reverse complement strand
CAGCCGTGGCAAAACCGGGCGAGCGAAGCATAGGAAACTCCTGAAAAAATCTGAAAAAGCCGGAAGGAGAATCTATCCACGCCTTTTTCAGCTTGCAACATTATAATACGCCGGAGCCTTCAAAGAGCGTTCCCCTGTGATATTTTTGAAATACGGGAGGGGGATAATTTCGGAAGCGAAAGAAGGCGCGCTTTGCCTTTTTTTTGACATCCTTTGATGTTTGCCTTCCGGCAGAGGCTTGGCACATCCGGGCCTCATACAACATTGAAAGGATAATCGATCATGCGCACAACGAAAATCTTGATGGCTACGGCTCTGGTTGCCGCTTTAGCGGCTGGCCCGGTCTTGGCCCAAGAGGCTGCGACGACCAACCTGACGACGAAGGCGGCAGAGCCCGAAGTCACGGAAACGGTGGCTCCGGTGAAGGCCGAAGTGGCCAAGGCCAAGACGAAGCATGTTAAGAAGCATGCCAGAAAGCATAAGGCCGAACGAAAGGGAGCCGAAGAAGCGGCTCCGGCGGCGACTCCGGCGGAATAACCGGCACGTCCGTTTAAGCATAAGAAACCGCCGCAAGAAGCATCTGCGGCGGTTTTTCTTTAGGAAATACGGAGATATGGTTGCGCATTTAATTGGCGGATGCTATCTCCGAAGCCCTCGAGAGATAAATCTATATAAAAGAGCAACCTTAACCCCGAAAACGAACATGCAAGTCGATGCCAATACGCTCCGCAAAGGCCACGTCGTGGATTACAACGGCAAGCTTTGGGCGGTAATAAAGAGCGAAATCATGATTCCCGGCAAAGGGAACGCGGTGATTCAGGTCGAGATGCGCGACGTGCGCGCCGGGATCAAGACGAACGTGCGCTTCAGGACGCAAGAGACGGTCGAGCGCGTCCAGTTGCAAGAGCACGAGATGCAGTATTTGTTTTCCGCGGGGGACGATTATACGTTCATGGACAACGAAACGTTCGAGCAATACACGATATCGAAAGAGATCATCGGCGATCCGGCAGTGTTTTTGACCGAAAGCATGCTGTGCAAAGTGATGACGTACGAAGGCAAAGCGCTGTCGGTTGAGTTGCCGTCGACGGTGGTGCTGGAGTTGGTCGAAGCGGATCCGGTGGTGAAGGGGCAAACGGCGTCGTCGTCGTACAAGCCCGCGAAACTGTCGAACGGTGTGCGCGTGATGGTGCCGCCGTTTATCGAGGCCGGAATCCGCGTGGTGGTGAACACGTCGGACGGTTCGTACGTCGAGCGCGCGCGCGATTAGGGTCCAAACTATGCCCATTCGCTCTGCTTTAATGAATGTGATGTTCAAGGCCGCCGAGAAAGCGGCGAAGGGCCTTGTGCGCGATTTCGGGGAAGTCGAGAACCTGCAGGTATCGCGGAAAGGGCCGGCGGATTTTGTGAGCAACGCGGATTTTAACGCGCAGAAAATCATCCGCGAAGAACTTAGCGCGGCGCGCCCGAGTTTTGGGTTTTTGATGGAAGAGAAAGACGGCGCCGAGGACACGTCGGGCAAGGCGGAGAGGTTCATCGTCGATCCGCTGGACGGCACGGCGAATTTTCTGCACGGCCTTGGGCACTGGAGCATATCGATTGCGGCCGAGAGGGAAGGCGAGTTGATCGCGGCGTTGATTTTCGACCCGATCAAGAATGAGACATTTTGGGCCGAGAAGGGTTTGGGGGCGTACAGCAGCCATAGAAGGCTGCGCGTTTCTGCGCGGCGAGATTTTTCGGAATGCCTGATCGCGACGGGAGCGCCGTTCAAGGGCGTGATGGACAAACGGCCGAATTTTGCGAAGCAACTTAACGCGGTGATGCCGCAGGTGGCGGGAATTCGCCGGTGGGGTTCGGCGGCGCTCGATCTGGCGTACGTGGCGGCGGGCCGTTACGACGGTTTTTGGGAAGAGGGCTTGGGCGCATGGGATTGCGCGGCTGGGACGCTGCTCGTGCGCGAGGCGGGCGGTTTCGTTTCGCCGCTGACGCCGGGGACGGATATACTGAAGACGGGGTCGCTGATCGCGAGCAACGCCGGAATTCACGAGCCGTTTTCCAAACTTATCCGCGACGCGAAATAACAAAATAAAAAAGCCAGACGGTCTGTAAGCCGGGTTCTGTCGCCTCAATTTCTTGAGGCGGACGATCATTCATCTAGGACGTCCGTTACCGGACGCCTCGAGCAACCAACCCGAGCCGCGCGCGGGGAAAGCGCCGCGCACGGGCGACCAAAAGATCGCGGTATGCGCTGTGCGGCTCCTATTCGGTCTTGCTTCGGGCGGGGTTTTCCGAGCCGCTTCCGTTGCCGGAAGCGCGGTGCGCTCTTACCGCACCTTTTCACCTTTTCCCGTTTTTGCAAACGGGTAGTCTATTTTCTGTGGCACTTTCCTTTGGGTTACCCCAACCGGACGTTATCCGGCGCCACCTTCCCCTGAAGCCCGGACTTTCCTCCCGGCCGCCGAGGCGGCCCGGCGATCGTCCGACCGTCTGGCGTTGGGAGTCCTAGCATGAAGGGGTGATGCAAAAGAACAACAATTTGAGGAAATGTAGACAAGCTCATAAAATGACTAAGGTTTTTACCAAGGGCGTTTTGCAAAAAAAGGCGTTCGGTGGTAAAAGAGAGGGTCGAAAAGAACGACGCAACCTCTCGGAGCTAACCATCATGAAAAAATTGTCCGTGTCTTTAATTGCCTTGGCGGCCGTCATCGCGGCGCCGTCGATTGCCTGTGCAGCCCCTGCGGCGCCGGGATGGTATGCTGCGGCGGGCGCGGGCCTGTCGCTGCCGAATGATCCGGACATGTACGCGGGCGGCGCGAAGCTGAGCGTTGAAAACGAGAATACGGCGCTGGGTCTATCGGCGGGCGTCGGGTACGCCTTCGGCAACGGGCTTCGGTTGGGGGCGGAATATTTCCATAACCGCGTGGACGCAAAGACGGTCAATGCGGTCGCGGGAAGCGGGCATCTGACGAACAACGCGCTGATGTTCAACGCGTACTACGACATCGACACCGGGTCTGTCCTGACGCCTTACGTCGGCGCGGGTATCGGGCCGGATTTCATCGGCATCGATAACGTGGGCGCGGCGGGAGCGTATCTTGACGGCGACACGGTCCGTGCGGCGTATCAGGCGATTGCGGGCGTGTCGGCGCGCGTGGATGAAAACTGGGCGGTGACGGCGGATTACAGGTATATGGCGTCGTTCGACCCGAAAGTCGATTACACGGGCGGAACCAAGGGAAGAATTGAAAATTCGTCTCATAATATAATGATCGGCCTCCGGTACAGCTTTGGCGAAGAAAAAGCCGTGCGTTCGATTGAGAAGCCGCAAGTGGCGAAACACAAGCCCGCGAAGGCGGCGGTGGCGCCGGTGGGGCAGAACTACATGGTGTTTTTCGACTTCGATAAATCGGTACTGACCGAGGAAGCCAAGGGGATCATCGCGTCGGCGGTGAAGAAGTTCGACGAAGACGGGTTTGCGAAGATCGTCGTGACGGGACACACCGATACGGTTGGGACGAAGGAATACAATCAGGCTTTGTCCGAGCGCCGCGCGGGAGCGGTGAAGGTCGAGCTTGAAGCGCTGGGCGTGAAGGCGGCGAACGTCAAGGAGCGCGGCGTAGGTAAGAAGGACTTGCTTGTGCCGACGACGGACGGGGTGCGCGAGGTGCAGAACCGCCGTGCCGAGATTGTGCTGACGAAGTAAACTGACGGTTTGATAAAAAGCGCCGCCTTTTTGAAGGGCGGCGCTTTTTTATTTTCTTCTTTTTGGACGTCTGAGAGAATAATCTTCAGACGAAGGGAAGAGAAAGACATGGCCTACATCAATGAAAATTTCTCGAAGCTTTCCGGGAACTACTTGTTTGCGGAAATTGCCCGGCGGGTCGAAGCGTACGGCAAAGCGAATCCGGGCAAGGCGGCGCAGGTGATCCGGTGCGGCATCGGGGACGTGACGGAGCCGTTGCCTCAGGCGGCGATTGAGGCGCTGCACAGGGCCGTGGACGAGATGGGCGTGCGCGAGACGTTTCGGGGTTACGGGCCCGAGGGGGGATACGCGTTTTTGAGGCAGGCGATTGCCGAAAACGACTACCGGGCGCGCGGGATGGAGATTGCGGACGACGAGATTTTCGTGTCCGACGGGAGCAAATGCGACTGCGCGAATTTTCTGGATATACTGGGACGGGGCAACCGCATCCTGATGCCGGACCCGGTGTATCCGGTTTACGCCGACACGAACGTGATGGCGGGGAACACGGACGTTTGTTTGTTGGACTGCACGAACGAGAACGGATTTGTGCCGCGTCCGCCGGATGCGGCTGCCGACATAATATACCTGTGCTTTCCGAACAACCCGACGGGAGCCGTAGCTTCGCGCGCGCAGTTGGAAGAGTGGGTTGCGTATGCGCGCAAGCACGGCGCGGTTATTTTGTACGACGCGGCGTACGAGGCGTATATCAGGACGCCGGGCGTGCCGCGGTCGATTTACGAGATTCCGGGGGCAAGGGAGTGCGCGGTCGAGTTCCGCAGTTTTTCGAAGAGCGGAGGGTTTACGGGCCTGCGCTGCGGGTTTGTCGTCGTGCCGAAGGGCGTGGGAGGGCGGGCGCGGGATGGGAAAGAGCAAAGCCTGCACGCCTTATGGAATCGGCGGCAAGCGACGAAATTCAACGGCGTGGCGTATCCGGTGCAGCGCGCGGCCGAGGCGCTTTATACGGAAGAAGGGAAGAAGCAGGTAAAGGAGCTAACGTCGTTTTATCTGGAGAACGCGAAACTGTTGTCCGAGGCGCTTGCGCAGAGCGGATGGAAAGCATCGGGAGGGGTTGATGCGCCGTATGTGTGGGTCAAGGGATATTCGAACATGACGAGCTGGGACACGTTCGAGCATTTGCTCAATCAGGCGGGGATTGTCGTGACGCCGGGCGCGGGTTTTGGCGCGAGGGGCGAAGGGTATTTCCGGGTGTCGGCGTTTAACGGCCGGGCGAACGTTGAAGAGGCGTGCCGGAGGTTTGTCGGCCTGAAGCGATAGAAACCGAATCGAATCATTGCATTTTTAACGATTCGAGCGCTCAATCTCAGTCCGACCGCTTCAGGAAAATAAGGTTTTGATCGTGAACGAAAAATTCGCCGA
>CAYUPD010000034.1:5561-10730 GCA_964446645.1 uncultured Rhodospirillaceae bacterium | reverse complement strand
GACTTAAAGAAGGCGTCGCGCAGATCAGCGGACGCGGCGTCTTCGCGCGCATGAAGTTCGAATCCGGCGTGCATCGCGTCCAACGCGTGCCGACGACCGAAGCCTCGGGCCGCGTGCACACCTCGACCGCCACGGTTGCCGTCCTGCCCGAAATGGAAGACGTCGATGTCGACATCGACGAGAAAGACCTGAAAATCGACGTTTATAGGTCTTCCGGCGCGGGCGGCCAGCATGTCAACAAGACCGAGAGCGCCGTGCGCATCACGCACATGCCCACCGGCATCGTCGTCGCCATGCAGGACGAACGCTCGCAGCACAAAAACAAAGCTAAGGCGATGAAAATTCTTCGCTCCAAACTGTACGAGCAGAAAGACTCGGCCGTCCGCGCCGCGCACGCGGCAGAGCGCAAAAGCCAAGTCGGCACCGGCGACAGGTCGGAACGCATCCGCACTTATAATTTTCCGCAGGGGCGCGTCAGCGACCACCGCATCGAAATGACGCTTTATAAAATCGATGACGTCATCAACGGCACGGCTTTGGACGAATTTATCGACGCCCTGACTGCGCGCGACGAGGCTGAAAAACTGGCGGAATTAGGCCTGAAATGAAGAAGCGTTCGGAAAATAACGCTCCCGAATGCCTGTCCGACTACCTCGCCCATGCCGTCCGGCTTCTTAAAAACTCCGGCATCGGCAATCCCCGCCTCGACGCCCGGCTTATCATCGGGCATGTGCTTGGACTCGATAACGCGCAAATTTACAGTCAATCACAACGTATTATGACAGAGGAAGAACTGCGCATAATAGACGGCCTGTTAAACCAACGCCTTAAGGGCAAGCCCATCGCCCGTCTTTTTGCACAGCGGGAGTTTTGGAGCCTGCCGTTTCAGCTCAACGAGGCCACCCTTGACCCAAGACCGGATAGCGAAACCGTTGTTGAAGCCGTTCTATTAGCCCGAAAAAACGGTCTCGGCCATGAGGGAAAGAAATACCGGATTCTCGATCTCGGAACTGGATCTGGATGTCTTCTCTTGGCCCTCCTCCGCGAAATGCCCAATGCAACCGGCATCGGCATTGATATTAGCTCCCGCGCCGTCGAGCAAGCAGCCCAAAATGCCGTCCTTCTCGATCTTGCGGCGCGCGCTAAATTCCGCGTCGGCGATTGGCTAAAGAGAATGAAGGAAAAATTCGATATTATCGTCAGTAACCCGCCCTACATCCCTTCGGCCGAAATCCCAAAATTGATGCGTGAGGTGCGCGAACACGATCCTCTGCTCGCGCTTGACGGCGGCAAGGACGGGTTAGACCCTTACCGCCTATTAATTCCCCAACTCCCGGACTTTCTAAAACCCGCAGGCCTTGTCGCTTTTGAGGTTGGTATAGGCCAGGCCAACGCCGTCGCCGAACTATTGAAGAAAAACGGATTTTCAAACATCGCGATACGAAAAGACTTGGGCCTTATCGAAAGATGCGTGATGGGGTCGCTGTAACCTAATGACAGCCTGACTCCGGCAATGACGAGGAAGACGACGCAGCCGAATCTTCGCGTTTTGGATTTTCAGCAGGTTCTTCGCGGCGAAGATTTTCTTTATTTTCCACGCGCATCGTGAACAGAATTCCTTCCAAATGGTCGTATTCATGCTGAACGACGCGCGCATGAAACCCAGATGCCTCGACAACCACTTCCCGCCCGTTGACGTCGTGCCCACCATAACGAATGTTTTTATAGCGCGGGACAAGGCCGCGAATGCCCGGAACGCTCAGGCATCCCTCCCAACCCTCTTCTTTTGTCTCATCAAGCGGCTCGACCCATGGATTGATAAGCGCCGTAAAGGGAACGGGTTTTTCGTCCGGATAACGCTCGTTTTTCTCGAACCCGAACATAATGATGCGCAAATTGACGCCGATCTGAGGCGCCGCAATGCCGACCCCTTGGCGCACAGCCATTGTTTCCCGCATATCGGTTATAAGAGCCTTAAGCTCGGACGGAAGAATTTTACCGACCGGAACCGACGGCTTTACAAGTTGAGAAGCTCCTTCTTTTACGACATCTCTAATTGTCATCGATCCTTCACTGCCCGCTCGGCCCTTCCGGCTTCATGGTCGCACCCGGCGTCGCGCGCAATCTTTTGTTGCGGTCCCTTTGGAACCCGCGCGTGTCCCGGCCCGCGCCTTTCTCGCGCGATAAATTCAGGTCCTTAGACGCCTTCTCTCCGTACTTGATAAGCCAGTTGACGATCGCAAAGGACTTCGCGTTCGTTTTCGTTTGCTGCCACGCCACCGACAAATTAGCCGACGCGCGCATCGGTAACGCACTGAAAAACTCCGTCACGGCTTCGACAACAGCCGCCAGATCGAGGTGCCTCCAATCGGCCATGACTTCTTTAAGCTTCTGCGGCGGCAGATGCACCTTGCCGCCCATGGCTCCCGCGCCCGCCTTGCCGCGCCCCCAACTGTCGGCATCGCCCTCGCCTTCGTCTTTCTTCTTCTTGCGGCGGGCTTCTTCGTCGTCGTCGATTTCGTCTACCATCGCATCTTGCCTATTCGTTGATAATTTTTCCGTTCCTCAGGAAAAGGAAGCTCGTGTCGTAGCCTTCGACCGGCTTTTTGTTTTCCATTCGTATGATCAGTATCTTGTTTATCTTCATCAGAAAGTTATGCATCTCGTCCGTCGCTTCCCACTCAATCGGAAACGTCTCGCCCGTGTCATAGATAATCTCAAGCTGCCGCTTATCGACATGATACCCTACCCATAAAGGCGTCGCCTCGAAGGGTTCATCATGGACAAGGCACATCTTCCCGCGTGCGTTGACAACCAAGCCTATATTCACGAAACGGCGACTCCTCATTCGTTAAAATCAGGACGGCATATTGTCATCCCAGATAGTTAATGTCTGGTGAATCCAGCTTTATATCATTGGGCCGATGAAATCCTCTGCATTGTTTGATCTCACTCGCTTTGCGCCTCGCTCGGCTTATGCCGGACGAAACCTTGTTTTCTCTTGGCTTTTACCATTCCCGCGAAAGCCTCGCTCCTCGCAACCGCTCGTGACCCAAACGGCTTACTTTAAGCATCCGTCGGCATTATGACGCTTTCCGACGCGCTTTAAAGGCCGCCGTGAGCGTTCCATCGTCCAGATAATCCAACTCCCCCCCGACCGGCAGCCCGTGGGCCAGCTTGGATACGACAGCTCCTGTTGATGCCAAGCCTTCGGCTATATAATGCACCGTCGCCTGTCCCTCGACTGTCGCATTAAGAGCAATAATTACCTCTTTGATCTCGTTGGTTTTTACGCGCTCGATCAGCTTTTCGATGTGCAGATCGGCGGGCCTCACCCCCTCGAGCGCGGAGAGTGTTCCCCCCAAAACGTGATAAAGGCCCCGATAGGCGTTGCTGCGCTCCAAAGCCCACAAATCGGCGACGTCCTCGACCACGCACAATTGGCCTCTATCGCGGCTTTTATCGCTGCATATCTCGCACGGGTCTTTCCCGCCGAAATTGCCGCAAACGCTGCAAATCTTAACGTCTTCCGCCGCTCGTGTCATCGCTTCGATCAAGGGAAGCATAACGGCCTCCCGCTTCTTCAAGAGGTGCAAAACCGTCCGACGCGCCGAACGGGGCCCAAGCCCCGGGAGCTTCGCAAGATGCTTCATGAGTTGGTCGAGAGGCGACATCTTTTAGGTCGGCAGGCCGCCCATGCCCGGCGGAAGCTGCACGCCACCCATCATTTTCTGCGTCTCTTCCGTGATATGCTTCTCGACCTTCGTCTTGGCGTCATTGACCGCCGCGACAATCAAGTCCTCGAGCATTTCTTTCTCGGACGGATCCAAAAGCTTCGAATCGAGCGCGACCTTGCGCATCTCCATCTTACCGCTCATCGTCACAGTCACCATGCCTCCGCCAGACTGGCCGACGATGTCTATCCCGGCCAAGCGGTTTTGCATGTCGGCCATCTTGGCCTGCATCTCCTGAACCTGTTTCATCATCTGGCCGATGTTCATAGCTTAATCCTCGTTATTATTGGAAAGGGTTTCATCCTCAAGCGCCTCATTCTCGCTTTCTTGCGGAATTTGCGCAACAGTTCTTTGTTTCAAACTGACGATTTTTGCATTCGGAAAAGATTGCAACACCGCCTTCATTAACGGATGTTCGCGCGCGCGCTCATGCCTCTTCGCTTCAATCGCACGTTCCTGCTCGACAAGCGTCGGCTCTCCCGCAGCCGCCGACAGCGAAACGACCCACCTTTGTCCCGTCCATTCGGTCAGGCACTTGCTGACGCGCCCCGCAAAATTGGGAGGCACGTTCTCGTTAACGCGCAACTCCAGCAGCCCTGTCGCACAGCGCACCAGATGAACCTGCCCATACAAAATCGCGTGCAGTCCCGCCTCGCGCTTTTCGGAAAACAAGGCAACGACGTCTTTATACGTTATCGCTTCTGCCTGAACCGCAACCTGCGGTGCAGGCGCCGCGACGGCAACCGCCCCCCCCCCCAAAGCCAGCTTAGTTTTACCGCCCCCAGTGGGAGGCGTTGATGCTTGGCCCGCGCCGCCGGAGGCCACAACGTCGCGCAGTTGTTTGACGAGATCGCCCGGAGGCGGAAGATCGGCCGCATAAGCAAGGCGGATCAGAACCATCTCGGCCGCTTGCGCCGGATGGGGCGCGCTTTGGACTTCGCCCACGCCCTTCATCAATATCTGCCATGCGCGCGCCAAGGCCGGAATTTTAATATCCCCGGCTTCGGTCAACAGCTTGCGATCGTACTCGGGCAAGCTCGGGTCGGCGGCAAAATCCGGAATAACCTGCGCCCGCGTCAGCAAATGGATCAGATCGCACATGTCCTGAAGAATCTGCAAGGGATCGGACCCGGCCAATTGCATGTCTCCAAAAATCTTCAGGGCGTCCTTCATCTCGCCCCGCAGAACATGCTTGCACAAAGCTATGCTCTGGCCCCTGTCGGCCAAACCCAACATGTCCTTAACATCGCCGGTCGTCACAACGCCGTTGCCTCGCGCGATTGCCTGATCGAGAAGGCTTAACCCGTCTCGCACCGAGCCGTCGGCAGCCAGCGCAATCAATTTGATCGCCTCAGGCTCGACTTTGACTTTCTCAAGCTTGGCTATATTGGTGAAATGGGCCGACAGCGTCTCGCTGTCGATGCGGCGCAGATCA
>CAYUPD010000034.1:370-5551 GCA_964446645.1 uncultured Rhodospirillaceae bacterium | reverse complement strand
GGCAGCGCGACAGCACCGTAATGGGCACCTTGCGAACTTCGGTCGTCGCAAAAATGAACTTCGTGTGCGCAGGCGGCTCTTCGAGCGTCTTAAGAAGCGCGTTGAACGCGGGCTTCGAAAGCATATGGACTTCGTCGAGAATGTATATCTTGTACCGCGCCGAGGCCGGGCCGTAGCGAACGCCTTCAATGATGTCGCGGATATCGTCCACGCCCGTGCGCGACGCGGCATCCATTTCGAGGATATCGACGTGGCGGTCTTCTAAAATCGCGCGGCAGGAATCGCATTCGCCGCACGGATGAATCGTCGCCTGCCCTTTGCCGTCTTTGCCCGTGCAGTTCAATGCGCGCGCGATAATGCGCGCCGTCGTCGTTTTGCCGATGCCGCGCACGCCCGTGAGTATCCACGCATGCGGCAAACGGCCCGTCTCGATGGCGTTGGACAAAGTCCTAACCATCGCCTCCTGCCCGATCAACTGCTCGAACGTGGCCGGACGGTACTTGCGCGCCAATACGCGATAGGAGGGGGCGGACTCGGTCGAAAAAAGTTCGGACATTCTTCTCTATTCAAAAAATGGGTGGGAGACCGGCTGCGACCCGAACCAAAAATGTTACGGCTGCTGCCTTTCGGCCCTGACCGGGTTGGCATCAGATTCGCCCGCGCCAATCCCCCAAAACGCTTATAGCAAAAAAGACAAAAGAGAAGAGTCAAATCTTGGGTGCTATTTGTTCGCGGAAATATTGAGAATCTTCGTTAACGCGGCCGGAATCGCTTCGATAATATCCTCGGCAATCAGGCCGGGACCATGAAGTGCCGCCACCCGCCCATGTACCCATGCGGCAGCTGTCGCCGCCTCAAAAATCGGCATTTTCTGAGCAATAAGGCCTAAAATCATTCCGGCCAAAACGTCTCCCGATCCTGCCGTCGCAAGCCACGGCGGCGCGTTGCGATTGACCGCAACCCGGCCATCAGGCGACGCGATAACCGTCACGGCTCCCTTGAGAAGCACGATGCATCCCACCTTCTTGGCCGCCGCAACAGCGCGCGCCGCTCTATCTTGCCTGCTTTTTCCGAACAGTTTTGAGAATTCGCCTTCGTGCGGCGTCAGGACACAGTTTCTATGGAGCGCTTTAAACAACTCTTCCGGTTCGTCCGCAAAGCTTGTCAGGCCGTCAGCGTCAATAACCGTCGGGCGTTTGGCCTTCAACGCCGCTAGAACCTCTTTTTTCTGCGGCTCCCCACGCCCAAGCCCCGGCCCTATTAGAAGAGCCGGTTCGCGCTTATCGTCGACAAGCGCTTTCCATTGCCGCAGCGTATCGCTCGGCCTGACGATGACACTTTCGAGCGCCTTAGCGTAAATAGGCAGCACGACCGAAGGCACGGCCAACGTTACAAGCCCAGCTCCCATACGTTGCGCCGCGCGCGCAGCCAAACGCGACGCGCCCGTCATAATCTTGCCTCCCCGCACGAGCGCCGTGCCCCGGCTGTACTTATAGCTTTTGGGCGTCGGGAAAGGAAAGTCCTTCCGCCATAGAGCAGGTTTGTTTTCGAATGGCGTTTTTTTGCTCATTCTTTTTTATCCGTTTTTGCTTCGGCTTTATCGCCGGTTTTCTCTTCGGTCTTGGCCGCCGGTTTATCGTCGATCTTCTCTTTCAGTAGATCGTCGATTTTTGCGCTGAACTCGGCTTCGTTCGACATCGAAAGGGGCGGCACGATGATGTCCCTGACCTTGCCGTCCTTGCCGATCACATAGGTCACGGGAACCGACGTGAGCGTTACAAGCTCGTTCTTCAAAACCTCGCCCAGCATCGCCGCAGGATAGGTAAAATAGCGCATAACGTCGTTGACGTGCTTGCGGCCTTCGGGCTGATCGACGCTGACCGCGAGCGCCTCCAACCCTGCGCTTCGACGCTGCCTCCAGACGGCCTCAAGCGCGGGCATCTCAAAATGGCAATCCCGGCACCATGTCGCCCAAAAGTTGATGACGACGACCTTTCCCTTGAGGGTGGAAAGATCGAACTTTTTGCCGTCGAGCGTCGTCGCGACAAAGGTGCCCGCATCGTCTCCGATTTGCGCATCCGCTCCGAGCGCAGGCAAAGAAGACAATGCCAAAATCCCCGCAACCGCGATCCCGAACAGACGATGCATACGCGCCTCCGTTTAAAAAACTACATAGGCAAGCTTACACGTTTAAAGATATTTGCCAATCCGGGAACAACAGGAGCCGACTCTATTGTATTGAGACCCGCATTTGCTGTAGCTTCAGCCGCTAAAGGAATTCCGATGAAAATAAAAATTCTGAACTGGCTGAAGAACAATCTCCGGACTCGTCAAGATTGGGCTGCCGCCCTGACTGTTTTGGTCCCGGTTCTCCTCGTTATCGGGCGGGCGTCCGCCGATTACGCCATTTCAACCGCAGCCGTTCTCTTCCTCTTCGACAGCGGCGTACAACGCCGGTGGACATGGCTCAAGCAGCCATGGATCATGGCCGCCCTGATTCTTTGGGGATATTCCGTCATTCGCGCCGCCTTCGTCGCCGACGACGGCTCCAGCCTGTTCGCTGCCTTCGGATGGCTGCGCTATATCGTCTTTGCCGCAAGCGCGGCCGAATGGACGCTTGCGGATGAAAAGAACAGGCAAAGGCTCCTTTATTCGGGCATCGCGGCCGTTCTGTTTCTGTCGATCGACGGCCTCATTCAATATATTTTCAGGCAAGATATTTTTGGGCACGGCCTGTTTATGAATACTCGCCTCACTGGCCCCTACCAACGCCCCATTTTCGGAATGACCGTTGCTAATTTATTCGCCGCGCCGATTTTCTGGCTTTTGAACCGTCGACAAACTTTCAAAGCGCTGTTTCTTGCCGAACTTTGCTTCGTTGCCGTCTTCCTGAGCGGCGACCGCATGGGTTTTATATATGCTTCTCTTATCTTTTTGACATGGTTTTTCTTTGCCATGCGCATGGGCCTTCATCGCACATTAATCACTTGCGTCATGGCCTGTTCAATTGCAGCGATGCTTGTGTTTTCGCCAAATCTTGTCGCACGCCAGTTTCAATCAACAGCAACCACAATCAAAACTTTCAACGCAACGCCTTACAGGCTCGTTTGGAAAAGCGGCTACGACGTCGGAATGGCTTCTCCTTTTTTTGGGGTTGGCATACGTCAATTCCGCATTGCTTGCCGCGACGAACGTTTGGGCCCGATGATCGATCCTGTCGTTAAAGATACACGATGCTATACTCATCCTCATAATGTCTATTTGGAATGGTTTTCCGAGGGTGGCTTTGTTGGCTTATTCGGATTTATTGCCTTCGTCGCTACCGTGGGCTTCGGTTTGCTGCGCCGTTTATTGTCGCAGAAATCAAACTTAGTTCTTTGGGGACTTTCGGCGATGATTTCCATTCGTTTGGCGCCGGTTTTCGTCGCGACCGGATTTCTCAATAACTGGAGCGCAATTCCCTTGTGGCTCGCCATAGGATGGGCAATGAGCTACAGGCCTATGCCTCAGAGAATCGATTAAACCGTTGGAGGTTTATCATGCAGCACTCTTTCGATATCATCGTTATTCCGTTGAGTTTTTTCCTCGTTCTGGTGCTGACGGAATATGTACGCGCGTTTCTGCTTAAAACCCAAGCGCTCGACATTCCCAACAGCCGCAGTCTGCACGACAAGCCTGTTCCGCGCGGTGGAGGCTGGGCATTGCTCGCCGTTCTATTTCCCCTGCTTATCGGCGGAATCGCCGTCCTTGCCAGCGACATACGTCATGCCGGAATCGCTCTTGCCGTCTTTCTGCTAGCCGCCGTTTCATGGATCGACGACCGCAGACACGTCAATCCGGCTTTGCGTCTATTTGTCCACGTTCTGACGGCATGGCTTGGAAGCCTTGCTTTTTCCCCCGAACAAACGATTTTGGGCGGCGCTGTTCCTTTTTGGCTCGACCGGACGCTCATGATCCTTGGTTGGGTCTGGTTTATCAATCTGTACAACTTTATGGACGGCATCGACGGCATAACGAGCGTCGAAACGGTTTCGATTTCCACGGGATTATTGATCGTTCTTGCCGTATCGCAGATAAGCGATCCCTTCGCCGGGTTTTTGGCCTTGATACTGATTGGCTCGTGCATGGGCTTCTTGGCTCACAATTGGCACCCCGCAAAAATATTCTTGGGCGATGTCGGTAGCGTTTCGCTAGGATACCTGGTCGGATTTTGCCTTATCTCCCTTGCCGTCAAAGGATACCCTGCCGCCGCCCTGATCCTGCCCCTCTACTATTTAACCGATAGCGGCATCACTATTGCCCGGCGTGCTCTTCGCGGCGAAAAAGTCTGGGAGGCCCACCGGCAGCATTTCTATCAAAAAGCGGCCCTAAAAGCCGGATCGCATAGCCGAGTCGTCGCGCTTATCGTCTTCGCCGATATAGGTCTTATTCTCGCGGCCGCTTTTTCGGTTTTTCGGCCAATTATGGGGATGTTCGCAGGATTCCTGCTCGTTGCCATTTTATTAAGAACGATGCATAAAATAGCCATCGGGACAGACTCGGCCTCATAGGGTCCGGCCCCTTTTCTTTTTTGCCGACCGCGCTCATCAACAAATGCCCCGTCCTGCCGTTCTTCAAAGATTTTCCATTCCTTCTCAGACGAAGGAATCTTTGCTGGCCATAATGGAACTTGGATCCGCCACGATTGCCAAGGCCATCGGCGGATTGGTCGTTATCAAGCTGATCGCCGTCCTGCTCGGCCCATCCATGTTTGGGCGCCTCGGCCAATTGATGACGTTTGTGGCGATCATTAGCATCCTCGCGGGCGGCGGAACCGGCAGCGCGTTAGTTCATGCCCTTTCCAGCACACCCGATTCCGATAAACGTCGACGCAAATGGGGCGCGGCCCTCAAGATTTTTGGATATTCGGCGACTTTTGTCGGCTTTCTTCTTATCGTCTTCCGTTACGAGCTTTCCGATTTTCTGCTGGGCGGTCCCGAGATGAGCTGGGTCTTCATCGTCCTTGCCTTCAGTCAGTGGCTTGTCGGGGTTAGCAATCTTTTGCAAGCAATTCTGGGCTCGCTGCGAAAAGTCCATGCCATAGCGATGATTTGCTTCAGCGGAATCTTTCTCGGCGTCGTGTTGTTTTCGGTTCTTTTAATTAAAACGGGCCTTTCCGGAGCCGCACTCGGCATTGTCCTG
>CAYUPD010000034.1:0-360 GCA_964446645.1 uncultured Rhodospirillaceae bacterium | reverse complement strand
TTCCGGCAGAATGGCGCCATCCCATCTGGCAGACCAAAAAAGAGGATTTTCGCGAACTTCTTTCCTATTCGCTCATCACCCTTGTCACGGTCAGCGCGCTTCCGACGGCTCAAATTTTTGTGCGCGACATTGTCGGCGCTCACGTCGGCTGGCAACCGATAGGTTACTGGCAAGGCGTATTGAAAATATCCGACGTCTACATGCAGTTTGTAAGCATGGTGTGCATCTATTACGCGCTGCCGCGCTTTTCGGCTCAAAAAAGCCTTTCGGGACTTAACGTCGAGTTCTGGAGAATAACCAAGATACTTTTGATCATGATGGTATCGGCCTAATCCTGCGGGAGAGGGAACGCGGCGAAAA
>CAYUPD010000033.1:2632-10885 GCA_964446645.1 uncultured Rhodospirillaceae bacterium | reverse complement strand
CTAAGGCCCCCATTCACTCGCTCTGCGCCTCGCTCGGCTTATGCCGGGCGGCGCCTTTCTTTCTTTCGGCTTTTGCTGTCCGGCGAAAGCCTCGCTTACGCAACCGCTCGTGACCTAAACAAGTCGCTTCAAGCGTCAGTTGGCATAAACAAAACCTTGGCTTCGAACTTTTGAGCCAAGGAGACGACTCTCGCTTTTACCATTTTTAAGCGCGAGTTCGAACGATTACCCCTATCTTGGATCAAAATGCAAGCCGAGCG
This sequence comes from uncultured Rhodospirillaceae bacterium, assembly GCA_964446645.1. Classification (GTDB taxonomy): domain Bacteria; phylum Pseudomonadota; class Alphaproteobacteria; order UBA9219; family UBA9219; genus CAIXLI01. The sequence continues at coordinate 10,625 of CAYUPD010000033.1, read as the reverse complement.
TTACCTTTTAGCAACGAATGTTATGTTTTTCAATAAGTTAGGCGATTACAGGCCTTGGATGATCCGGGATTTTGCACGGCAAAAACGCAAAAGGTTGACCTTTTTTGCTAAATAGACGAAGGCTAATCCGCAAATTTCGTAAAACATCAGCATGGAGCATCTCATGTTTTCTCTTTCCGGCAAAAACGCGCTTGTTACCGGAGCTTCGGGGGGGCTTGGAAAAGCCATCGCGAAGACGCTTCACGCGCAAGGGGCGAAGGTCGTGTTGGCGGACATGAAGCTTGAGATGCTGGAGTCTCTTAAGGCCGAACTCGGCGAGCGCGCGTTCGCGGTCGCGGGAAATTTATCGGACGCGTCCGTTCCGGCGGCGATGCTCAAGGATGCCGAGGCGCAGCTTGGCGGCGGGGTGGACATTCTCGTCAACAATGCGGGATTGACGCGCGACGGCCTTGCGATGCGCATGAAGGACGAGGATTGGGATTTGGTGCTGTCGGTGAATTTGTCGGCGGCGTTTCGGCTGTCGCGCGCGGCGATCAAGGGCATGATGACGCGCCGCTGGGGCCGCATCGTCAGCATCGCGTCGATCGTCGGCGTGACGGGAAATCCGGGGCAGGCGAACTATGCGGCGTCGAAAGCGGGGTTAATTGCGATGAGCAAATCCCTGGCGAAGGAAATGGCGACGCGCAACGTGACGGTCAACTGCATTGCGCCGGGCTTTATCGCATCGGCGATGACGGATGCTTTGAACGACGAGCAAAAAGGAGCGATTTTAGCGGCCATTCCGATGGGGCAGATCGGCCTGCCGCAGGATGTCGCGAACGGCGTGGTGTTTTTGGCGAGCGACGAGGCGCGTTATATCACGGGCCAGACGTTGCACGTCAACGGCGGCATGGCGATGATTTAGATTTGAGGCCGAGAAGAACATCCCCCTTCTTTTTTTGGAAGAGGAGCTATTAAAGAAGAATAGTCGAGGTTATTTTGACGGACTCACTCGATAAACTGACGGAAATTATTTCTTGCCGGGATTTTATCCTTTTTGACAACGACGGCGTAACCTATCCCATTACGCAAGAAGTTCTCGACACCTATGCGATTGCGGTGGCGCGCGCCGCGCAGGATTTGATCCCGGAGTTGTCGATCGAAGAGGGAGTCAAGCTTGCCTGGGATTCGTGGAACAAATACAGATACAGCCTCCAGATTTTCCACGAGATATACGGCGTCGATATCGACGACATGCATAACCTTTATCACAATTATTGCGATGCAAGCATTCTCGAGGCCGATGCGGCGTTGCCGTCAGGTTTTGAGAAGTTTCGTTTGCCGCGCGCGATGTTAACGCACGGAAACAGGGATTGGACGTATCGCGTTTTGGAGCATCTGAACATCCGCAAACATTTTCCGGACGGGCATATCTATGCCATCGAAGAAGTCGGTTTCATGAAGAAATCGGATACGTCGGCGCCGTTCGAATACGTCCTTGAGCAAGAGGGATACAGGGCCGATCTTTCTATCATTGTCGAGGATTCGGTGGCCAACATCGTTCAGGCGAAAAAATTGGGCATGACGACCGTTCTTGTCACCAACGGAAGGTATTTCGAACCGCATTCCGCCGTCGATTTTACCGTAAGGAATCTGAACGAGTTTTTATCCGCGGCTTCCGGCCTTCATCCGTCGGTTCCGGCCAAGAAGATTCCTACGTTCGATATAGCGGCGCGGCGATGATTTAGATGGGGATGTAGTTCTCAAGGCCGAATAAACTGCGCAACGGATCGCAGAAGTGCGGATTAAGGGTTCTTTGAGCGACGTAAGGGGCAAAGGCTTCCGTTCCTTCGTTCTCAAAAAGAGAGGCGGCTTTTTTTATGGCGTCTACAACAGCTACCTCCTCCGGCGTAGGGTCGTTGAAGAGAGGCATGTCTAAATCGTGAACGAGCCAACTTGAGATAGCAATTTCACGACCGTTAACGCAAACGCCGCCACCCAGATGATTGATAAGATCGGTTCCTTTGTTTACGGTGCCGAGCGCGTTGTTTGCGAGAACCGAAACGGCCGCCTGGAATTCCCGGTGAACGGGCTTGAGGGCCGCGATTTGTGTCGCCGTGAGGTTATGTTCTTCCATATTTCCCCCTATAAAAAACGTTAGGCTGTAGGTGTTTCAAAAATCCCGGTTCTAAAAAGACAGTGGAACGGAGCGTTTCTCTGCGGATTGTCTTCGGCCGGAGCTATGTTGGCATAAGCCGCAAGCGCTGCGGGGCCTTCTTTTTCGACCCGCCCGGCAAGCTCGACGATAGCGTCGGCCAAAGCGGCTTCTTCGGGCGTTGCAACGCTTATTGTCGAAACGCAGGGCGTCTGGACATTGTCCTTTTTCCATGTGCCCTTAAGGTCGAGAACGAACTCGCGCGCGATATGGATTTCGCGGCCGTTAACGACGATGCCGCCTTCGTCATTCATCAAAAAACGAGGAGGCTCATTTTCTCTGCCGAAGCGTTCGTTGGCCGTTACAGCGGCGGCCGTGACGAACTGAAGACGAACCGGCCGGATGACTTCGATTTGCGCTTTCGTAAGAGAATAATTTTTCACTGTGCGCCTCCAAATGACGGTATTAATATCCGGGCAGTCTACCAGCGAATATCGACAACAATCAATCCGTCCGGGCGTGTTTTTAGTTTCATGCGATATAACAAGGGCAAATCCTCTTTAACCAAACGCGCGGCGCGATACGCCAAGGTATCGGCGTCGATGACGGGCTTCGGCGCGCGCGCGGCGGGGCAAAAGCTGCTGGGGCTGAGTACGGATCGGAAAAAGCAAGCCGAGAGGCTGCGCCTTGCATTGGGAAGCCTGAAGGGTCCCTTGATGAAAGTGGCCCAGATTTTGTCCTCGATTCCGGATGTCGTGCCGAAAGAATATGCTTTTGAACTCGCGCAGCTTCAGCAGGACGCGCCGCCGATGGGCTGGGCTTTCGTGCGGCGCCGCATGACGGCGGAGCTGGGGCCGGACTGGGAGAAGAAGTTCAAATCGTTCGAGCGCGAGGCCTGCGCGGCGGCATCGTTGGGGCAGGTGCATAAGGCGACAGCGCGCGACGGGCGCACGTTGGCGTGCAAGCTGCAATATCCGGACATGATATCGGCGGTCGAAGCCGATCTGAGCCAACTAAAAATAATTCTGGCTTTGTTCGAATACGCCGACCGCGCCGTCTCGACCAAGGAAGTGCAGAAGGAGATTGCCGAGCGTCTTCACGAAGAGCTGGATTATATCCGAGAAGCGAAGCACATGCGGCTTTACCGGTTGATGCATGCGGCGACGGAAGGGGTTTTTATACCCGAGCCGGTCGAGGAGCTTTCGACCGACCGACTGTTGACGATGGACTGGCTCGATGGAACGAGGTTTGCCGACTTTGCCGACCGCGCCGCGCTTAAAGCCCGCAACGAGGTCGCCATCAACATGTTCCGCGCGTGGTATGCGCCGTTTTATAGCTACGGCATTATTCACGGCGATCCGCACATGGGCAATTACACGATCAGGAAGGATAACGGCGTCAATCTGCTCGACTTTGGGTGCGCGCGCGTTTTCAGGCCCGATTTGGTGCGCGGCGTGATGATGCTCTACGAGGCGTTGCGCGAAGGCCGCGACGACGAAGCGGTCGAGGCGTACAAAATCTGGGGTTTCGAGAAGCCGTCCAAGCGGTTGGTCGAGATTCTCAATATCTGGGCGAAATTCATCTATGCGCCGTTGCTCGAGGATAAGGCGCGAACGATTGACGAGACGAACACGGGGCTGTACGGCCGCGAGACGGCGAACCGGATTCATGTGGAATTGCGGAAGATCGGCGGCGTGACGGTGCCGCGCGAATTCGTCTTTATGGATAGGGCGGCCATCGGGTTAGGCTCGGTCTTTTTGAGGTTGAACGCGAAGATCAACTGGTATCGGCTTTTTCACGAAACCGTGCGCGGTTTTGACGCGGAAGCGTTGGCGGAGCGGCAAGAAAAAGCGCTGATTTCCTGCGGGTTTAGAAGGTAAAAACGGACGCGAAGGTTGACATAAAATACTTTCTTCTGCACAATGAGAAAATTGTTTAACTATTTAATAAATAAGAATATTTAGGGCGTTTTTTTATTGTGAAAGTCGATTTAAAAAACCTGACGAGGCGGTATTACGGCGGAGTTTTGAGCGATCACTCCGGCACCATGACGACCGACGCTATCGAACAATACCACGGATTGGCGCGCCATGTTTTCTACGCACGTTACGGCGTGAAGATTACGCCATGGCAGGGCATGCGCTTGCGCGGATATGGAGAGGCGGGGCTGTACGCGCTTTTTAAAAAACACGAGACGAAGCCCGGCGTTCTGGGGGAATTCAAGCAAGGCCTGTTCAATCCGCTGGTCGATCATTTTAAGGACGATGTCGAGGGCTTTGCGCAAGAACACAACGAAACGTATGGCGAGCTTGTAAGAAATTTAAAGCGGCAGGGCCGTTTTCCGGACATCGTTCGTCCAGGATATCCCGAGTTTGTGCTTGCGGCTTACGAGTACGGGATTCCGGTCGGGATTGTGACAAATTCGTACCTCGATCATGTGCGCATGGACGCCGAAGAGGTCGTCAAGAGCGTGAACGTTCTTCGCAAGGCCAAAGACGCCGCGCCTTTGTCTTTTGAGAAGGTTTTTGCCTTTGTTATCGCCGCCGATAATATTAAGGAAAAAGGCTTGCCGCCGAAACCCAATCCGGCGCCGTATCTGGAAGGCTATCGCTGCCTGAAGAAGCTAAGGCCGGGCTTAAAGAACATGGGGCAGGTTTTGATACTTGAGGATTCCGAAACGGGAGTCATCGCCGGAGCGAATGCCGGCGGGCATGTGGTTCATATTTGCGCCAAAGAGCCGCATCCGTTTGCGGTTTACAGCGCGGCCGCCGAGGGGTGCATGGACAGGGCGGAAATAAATTCCGCGCATCCGTTAGCCGGGAAAATTTCGAAAAACATCCAAAGAAAACCGATACGGATGAGTCCTTCCCAGTTTCTCCAATTCTTCCTGATACAGAACCAGCTTTCTTAAAAATCTTGTTTCGGCAGCTTGTCTTTCTTAAGCGTCCAATGGAGCGCGGCTTCGTCTTTCCTGCGACTTTAGTGCGAGAGAGCCGATAGAACGGCAAGCAGGGGGGTTAACGAAAGCGGGGTCGGTTGAGACGGAACCGGGCGATTTAAAACGCGGTTGACCGTAGACAAGCCATTGCCAAAATCAGCCTTGGTCGTGCCTTCCGGATATAAAGGCCACGGCGGAAAATTGCATTCCGTCATTTTGCCTGTTTTCTCGGGATAAAAAGCTTTTTTTCTTTTTGGATCGAGTTCGAGAAAGAAACCGTTTATTTTTAGAATGTCGAGGTCTTGCTTATCGAGAGAGAACTGTTTGAGAGGAATGATTGCGCCGTTGTCGGCTCTTGCGGCAATGTTGCGTGGCGAGAGAAAAGCGATATGCCCGGGAGTAGTGTTGATGGGGGCAAGAAAGAAAGAGTGGAATGAATAAGCCGTATCCTTTTCAAGAGCCTCGATATCTTTATAGGAGATGACGGGCGCGGTAGGAAATTTCGATAGCCATTTTCCGTTTGAGTGCCGCGCAAAGTGGAAATCCATTTCTTTATAATTGAAAAACAAAGCCAAGGTATGAAACCCTTCGGCCTGAGAAAACTTTTGACCCTCTTCGATAAGACCGTCTTCGGCGCATCCCTTAAACAAACGGTCTACATAGGCATCGTTGTCTTGCGACTCTTTTGCCGTTGAGATTAACGAGATTTTTTTATTGTCTAACGAGCCGGGGTACAAAGAAAGATAACTGACGACAACGTTCTCTTCGAGAGAATAGGCGCAAAGCACCGGCGTGTCATAACCTATGGCGGATTGATAACAATTAACGCCATAGATGTAATGCAAGTCTTGCTGCCGGACGAGGGTATACTGTTCAAACATATTTTCTCAAAATGAGAGTCTCAATAATGAGGCATTATAGCCGTGAAAGACGAAAGTAATGCACTATTTTCAGGCAAAACAGCCCAAAAAGCCGCTGAAATCACTTATCTTTTTTTAGCGTCCAATGGAGCGCGAGCGCGGGCGCGAGGATAAGGAAGACGAGCAAGAACCGCACATTCAGGAAAAAGTTCAGCACCATCGGCGCCAAGGTGGCCTCGCTGACGTGGAAGAGTCTTTCGATTGTGCCGACGCAGGGCGTCCAAAACGCGGTCGTTGCAAGAGCCAACAGCACGGCAAGAATAACGCCGACCACGAAGGTTCTCAGGAGGATATTGCGCGACAAGCGCAGCGTTTCGTTATTCATAGGCGGCCTCCTTATGCCGGGAAGGAAGGGATGCGTTACGAAAGCCAAGATGGCCGTACAGGGCCCGCCAAGCAAGGCAATCTTGAAGAGAGGGGCCGTTTTTTGCGAAAAAACGGCGTTTATCAAGCGCTTGTCATAAGGGCATTAACCCCCTATATAAATGGCCTGATTATTAACTCAAACCTTCATTGACGCCCATGCCTTCAGCCGCCGAATCCCTTGCCGCCAACATGAATTTCTCGGTCTTTCAAAAGGCCACCGAACTGAAGAGCCGCCTTTGGTTTACCGTTTTGGCGCTGATTATCTACCGCATCGGCACGTATATCCCGGTTCCGGGGATCGACCCGGCGATGTTGGGCGAAATTTTCCGCAAGCATAGCGGCGGGATTATGGACATGTTCAACATGTTTTCGGGCGGCGCGTTGCAGCGTATGACGGTGTTCGCGCTCGGCGTGATGCCGTACATCACGGCGTCGATTATCGTCCAGTTGCTGTCGGCGATTTTACCGTACTTTGAGGCGTTGAAAAAGGAAGGGCAGGCGGGGCATCTGAGGCTCAACCAATACTCGCGGTATCTGACGGTTTTCTTCGCGGCGGTTCAGTCGTACGCGCTGGCGGTGGGGCTCGAGAACATGATGGGCTCGCAAGGCTCGGCCGTGATTATTTCGGGAGGGTTCTTCCGGCTTAGCACGATGATTACGCTGACGGGCGGCACGATGTTTCTGATGTGGCTCGGCGAGCAGATTACGGCGCGGGGCATCGGCAACGGCGTCTCGCTTATTATTTACGCGGGCATCGTCGCGGGCCTGCCGAGAGCCATGGGCCAGACGTTGGAGTTGGGACGCACGGGCGCGATGTCGACGTGGTTCATTATGGTCATCCTTGCGATTGTCGTCGGCGTCTTGGCGGTATGCGTGGCGTGCGAGCGCGCGCAGCGCCGGATTTTGATCCAGTATCCGAAGCGCCAAGTCGGCAACAAAATGTTCGGCGGCGAAGCGACGCATTTGCCGCTTAAGATCAACACGTCGGGGGTCATTCCGCCGATTTTCGCGAGTTCGTTGCTTCTGTTCCCGCTGACGCTGGCGAGCTTTTCGTCGGTGCAGGAGAAGGGCGGCATGTTGGCGGAGATCGTCGCGCAGTTGGGCCACGGAAAGCCGCTGTTCCTGATCTTGTACGCGTTGCTGATCGTGTTCTTCGCGTTTTTCTACACGGCGGTCGTGTTCAACCCGGTCGAGACGGCGGATAACCTCAAGAAATACGGCGGTTTCGTGCCGGGCATTCGTCCGGGCAAGAACACGGCGGATTATTTCGACTTTGTGCTGACGCGCCTGACGGTTTTGGGCGCGGCCTATCTGGCCGCGATTTGTTTGTTGCCCGAATTCTTGATGGGCCGCGGGGCGATACCGTTTTATCTGGGAGGAACGTCGATCCTGATCGTCGTGAGCGTGACGATCGACACGATTTCGCGCATTCAGTCGCATCTGATAGCGCACCAGTACGAAGGGCTGATTAAAAAATCCAAACTGCGCGGGAGATAACATGAACATTATTCTGATCGGAGCGCCGGGAGCGGGCAAAGGGACGCAAGCGCGTTTATTGGAAGAGAAGTTCGGCATGATCCAGCTTTCGACGGGCGACATGCTCCGCGCGGCGGTGAAAAATCAGGAGCCGTTGGG
>CAYUPD010000033.1:0-2622 GCA_964446645.1 uncultured Rhodospirillaceae bacterium | reverse complement strand
CGTGAAGGCCAAGAGCATCATGGATGCGGGCAAGCTTGTGCCGGACGATCTGATGGTCGATCTGATTAAAGAGCGGATTGCGCGGCCGGATTGCGCGAAGGGATTTATTCTGGACGGTTTTCCTCGGACGGTTCCGCAGGCCGAGGCTTTGGACAAGATGCTGGCCGAGCAGAAGAAGAGCCTCAAGTACGTGATCGAGCTTAAAGTGGACGAAGCGGCGTTGATCGAGCGCGTGTCGGGCCGCTTTACGTGCGCGAAGTGCGGCGAGGGCTACCACGACAAGTTCAAGAAGACGAAGGCGGAAGGCGCTTGCGATACGTGCGGGAGCAAGGACTTCACGCGCCGCAAGGACGACAACGCCGAGACGATGAAAGCGCGGCTTAAAGCGTTTAACGAGCAGACGGCGCCGATCTTGCCGTATTATCAGGCGAAGAAGATTCTCGTTTCGGTGGACGGCATGGCGGACATGGCCGACGTGACGAAGTCTATTGAATCCGTCCTGAAGTCTTAAGGCCTATTGAAGCGGTTCTACGCGGCTGTCCGCGATCGTAACGCATGAACGCGCGTGCGCGGACATGCGTTGCGTGAATCGCCGGACACATACAAAAAAAGCAGGGAAAACTAAAAAGCCTGAGGTTAAAGAATCTATTGAAGCGGTTCTACGCGATTAGATTCTTCGTCGTAGCGGATGCGTTCTTTATAGCGGGCGCAGAAGCAGTCGAGCGAGAGGGTGCGCTGTTCGGAGTCTAAGGCCGAAGCGAAGCTGCCCCTGACGAGGTGGGTATAGAATCGAACGTGAGGGATGCCCATGCGGTCCTGGCCGACTTCGACGACCTCGGCGATCTCGGACATTGAGCCGCCCATGCCGCGCCTGAAGAGAGCGCCTTCGGAGATATCGAAACAGCCTTTTGGAAACCCCTGCATCGTGAAAATCCGCCCGTGAATGGTTTCAGAGGCGTAATGATCCCCCAGAATCGATTCGTCTTCAAGCACGAATTATCCACATTCAATACTATCAAGGCGTTAGCTTTGCTAAATCATGCCCGATCTTATTTGTCAGGTCATAGGCCTTGCGGGGCAGAGGGCTTAAAGCGGCACGTTCGTAGACGACGGCCTCGTAGAAGTCTTTAATTTTCTCTCTATCGTCGAGGAAAATGAACGTTTCAGGCCCAAAAGAGTCGCCGTGATCTTGGGTGTAGATCGGTTTTGCGAGCTTGATTTTCACATAGCCGCATCGTTCTACGATTTCGGATATTTGTATGTCGTGCGCCGTCCGGTTATTGAGAACTCTTTCGGCCGCTTTGACGTATTCCTGCGCTTCGGCGCGGCGAAGGGCGTCTATCTCGGCGATTTCATCGAATTCTTTCGCACACCCCAGCGCTTCGGCCAATAGCCGCATTTGGTCGCGCGTGAGATCAAATCTGTCGATGCAGGAACCATCAGAAAGAAAATCCTCTTTATCGTGAAGTGTCAATTTATGTGCGTCAGGATTTTCTAATATTGGCAGGGTTTCGTAGAATTTTTTGACAACGGCTTCGGCGACTGCGTAGCTTTTTTCGAAATTTTCTCTTTCGTCGATATCTCCGCTTCCTGTCACAAAAAGGTCATTGATGGTGATATCCATAAGAAACACATGTTTCCCCTCCTTGTAGAGGCCGTCATATAAACCGTCATGGGGACAACGCAGATAAACATCGTGATTCTGAAATGCGCAGAAAACATCGATGTTTTTAAGTCTTAGTTTTTCAAGAAGTCTTGGGAAAATAAGATTTTCAATAGCTCGATACGTTTCATAGTCGTCATATGTCGTATTAAACAGCGGCAAGGGAGGTAATTTGTTTAAAGCCGTCATGATCGAATATCCTTTTAAAAAATGATCTGCCGAAATGTCTTCAAACCTAAAGGGCGCTTAAAGCTAACAAAAACACCAAAGGGATGAAAGTCAAATTTGGCGGGATAGTTTTGGCTAACTAGGAATGGTTTTTTAAGGCTTTGTGTAGGTTGCCGCCTGTCATGGGTTTGGGGACGCCGGTTGTGTTGGGCAAGCTCAGAGGCAACCCCAAAACGGAGCGCACGGCCAGCCAGCCGAACGCTTCGGCTTCAAGGCCGTCGCCGCTCCAGCCTAACGCATCGACCGAGACGGCCTTCAAGCCTGTCAACTGGCTCATCCAGCGCATGAGGGTCTTGTTGTGCCGTCCGCCGCCCGCGACGTAAATCGCGTCCGGCGTTTTGGGCAGAAAAGATAACGCGCGCGCGATGGAGCGCGCCGTAATCATAGTCAGCGTCGCAGCGCCGTCGGCGGCGTTGAGGTTTTGAGGAATATGTTTTTGGAAATCGTCGCGGTCGAGCGACTTCGGCGGTTTTTGGCGGAAGAAATCCAAATTCATCACGTCATCGACTAAGTCTTCGTCAGCGACGCCCGAGGCCGCCAGCTTGCCGTCTTGGTCGAAGGGGAGGCCCGTGTGGCGCATCACCCAGTCGTCGATGAGGGCATTGCCGGGGCCGACGTCGAAGGCGAGGATTTCATTATCGTTTTCGCCATTGACCCACGTAACGTTCGACACGCCGCCGATGTTAAGTATCAAAACAGGTTTCGAAAGTTCCGCCACGAGCGCGCGGTGG
>CAYUPD010000032.1:0-10930 GCA_964446645.1 uncultured Rhodospirillaceae bacterium | reverse complement strand
CGAAGAAGCAGCGCGAACTGGCCCAAGCCATCAAGCGCGCGCGGTTTTTGGCGCTCTTGCCCTACATCGACAAGCGCGGCAACGCGAACTAAGGAGATAGAACATGATCGAAGTTATTTTGTTGGAACGCATCGAACGCCTTGGCAGCATGGGCCAGACGGTGAAGGTGCGCCCGGGTTTTGCGCGCAATTATCTGTTGCCGCAAAAGAAGGCGTTACGCGCGACGAAGGCGAATCTCGAGTTATTCGAGAAGCAGCGCGCCGAGCTCGAAGCCCGCAATGCGGCCGAGCGGGCGAAGGCGGAAAGTTTGGCGAAGGAAGTGTCGGGTCTCAAGCTCGTTGTCATCCGTCAGGCGAGCGAAATGGGCCAGTTGTTCGGATCGGTTACCTCGCGCGACGTTGTCGAAGCGTCGGCCGAAGTGGGACACAAGATCGAGCGGTCGCAGGTTCAGATCGACACGCCGATCAAGACGCTGGGTCTGTTCGACGTAAAGATCAAGCTTCACCCGGAAGTTTCGACTGTCGTGACGGTGAACGTGGCGCGTTCGCCGGAAGAGGCGGTTGTGCAGGCGCAAAAGGGCGCGGCGCTGATTAAGGCGAAGGCCGAGAAGGCCCAAGTTGAGGCTGCGTTCGGAGCCCCGGTCGAAGAGAAGGCCGAAGAAGCCGTTGCGGCGGAAGAGAAGCCGAAGAAGGCAGTCAAGAAGGCCAAGAAAGCCGACGCCGAAAAGGCCGACGAAGCTTCTTCGGAAGAGAAGCCGAAGAAAGCCGCCAAGAAGGCCAAGAAAGCCGAATAAGCCGCTCGCGCCATGCCTTTATGCGACTGCGGTTCCGGCATTGAGTACGAAAGCTGCTGCGGGCCGTATCTCAAAGGGGCGCTTGCGCCGACGGCAGAAAGCCTCATGCGTTCGCGGTATACGGCGCATGTGCGTGGCGATGTCGGTTACATCAAGCGCACGGCCGAGCCTGAAGAGGGGAAAGAAAGCGATCCGCAGGAAATCGCGCAAATCCTTAAGAACCGAAAATATCTCGGTCTAAATATATTAAGCGCAAAAGACGGATGTCCCGGCGATGCGGCGGGGTATGTCGAGTACGCCTATCGTTTTTCCGAAAACGGGCGAACCTATAGGCAGCAAGAGAAAGGCCGCTTCGTGTGCCGAGACGGCGCGTGGCTTTTCGAGGATAGCGAGGTCGATCCCAAATCCGGCTTCGAGCCGGGGCCCAAGACAGGCCGCAACGACCTTTGTCCCTGCGGTTCCGGGAAAAAATACAAAAAATGCTGCGGCGCCTGAAAGGTTACTCTTCCTCTTCCGCTTTATCGTTAGTGTCCGCGTTTAGGCTATTATCGCGCCATCCGGCGTTCCAAGGCCGTGCGCCGCGTTTTGGACGGGCGGTTTCGATGCGAGGCGCGCCGTCCGTAAAATAAAGAACGTATGCGCCGTGCGCTTCGAGCGCGCGCGCATCGATCACGGTGTTGGCGCGGCATTCGCGGATGTCGAAGGGGGCGATGACGATATCGGCGCGGTCGCAGTCTTCGAGCGCGGCGAGGTCGACGTTCGGCATGGCGATGGCAAGATTTTTGCGATGGTAGATGCAGCCCAATTCGTCGCACGAGATTTGCCTGTTGTCGGGCGGCAAGGCCTTGGCGTCGATGATGTCGATGCCGCCGAGCCGTTCGCGCCATTGATCGACGGCGAAGCGCTCGCGCTTGACGTTAGAGACGGCCAGCCGTCCGTCGTCGAGCCTGACGGCCCAAACCCTGCCGCTGGGCGAGACGAAAAAATCCGGCGCGGTGGTGTAAAGGGGATATAGCGCTCCGGCGAGAATGGGCAGGAGTCCCAAGTAGCGCCATTTTTCGCGCCAGAGGCAAAGCCACAGGCCGCCCGCCGTAAAGGCTAACAAAGCGATATCCGGCATAGCGGGCAAATGAACGACGGAAAGGGGCCACGAGGTCACGGTCGTGGCGATGCGGATGGTCACGGCGTTGCCGAGTCCTGCCATGTCGATGAAGAATCCGTCCGCGCCGAAGGGAGCCGTGAGGTAGGCGAAAATGGTGAAAGGCATGACCCAGAAGCTCGTGATGGGAATGGCGAGCACATTGGAGACGAAGCCGTAAACGTTGAACGTCTGAAAATGATAGATCGAATAAGGCGTCGTGGCGGCGATGGCGATAAGGGACATGCGCACGATATCGAAGGCGGGTTTGACGAGCGGCGGCCACGAAGAGACGGGCTTGTCCGGAAGCCACGCGGAAGGCCGTGCGGTCGCGACGAGGCAGAAGACGGCGGCGAACGACATCTGAAAGCTCGGGCCTATGGTCGCGGATGGCGCGAAGAGCATGGCGAGGAGGGCCGAGAGCATGACGAGGCGCAAGAGGTTGGTGTGGCGGTCTACGGTGACGGCGAACATGGCGATGCCGACCATAATCATCGAGCGCATGGTGGCGGCCTGCGAGCCGACGAGGAAGGTGAAGGCGAGCGCCGAAAGGATAGCGGCGAGCGCGGCCCATTTCTTGATGGGGTAGCGCAAGGCGATAGAGGGGAACAAAGCAAGGAACGCCCGCAGGGGAAAATAGATCATGAGGCCCATGATCGTGACGTTGGCGCCGGAGGTTGCCAACAAATGCGCAAGGCCTGCGGTGCGCATGGCGTCCATGACGGGAGAGGAGATTCCGGTTTGCTCGCCGTTGAGGCGCGCGGCGGTGATGGCGGCGACGTCGCCGGGCAAGCGTTCGTAGACGTGGAGCGCGAGGGTTTTGCGGGCGCGTTCGAGAGAGAGAGAGAAAGCCTCGCTCCACGAGGCGGGGGCAGGCGAGGGATCGACGATGTCGATGGCGTCGCGGCTCCAGCCGAGTCCGCCGAGATGTTTATAGAAGGCATAGCGCCTAAAGTCGGCGGCATGGGGAGCGACTGGCTCGCTGAAGGCGTTGAGCTGGCCCTTGAAGCGGACGAGAGAACCGATTGGGGGCATGTCCTCGAGAGTCAGCTCGCCGAACTTGACGCGAACGAGTTCCGGGACGGCGGCAGAGCCGAGTTTTTCGATGGTTGGGTGAGAGAGCGTGAGGCGTATTCCGTCGGGCATAATGTCGGTCAGCGCGACGCGGCCCGAGATGTCGCCGTAGGGAACGGGCCTGTCGAGCATGGGGCGTTCGTCGATCAGAGCCTCGATCTTGGCGGCGGAGAATCCGAGGGATACGAGGGTCAGGACGTAAAAAACGACGGCGAGAGGCCAAAAGACGAACCGAAAGCCCCAAGCCAAAAGGCCCAAGGCGGCGGTTATGCCTAAAACCCACAGAGGCGGCTCGAAAGGCAGGGTGAAATAGGCGACAACGCCTATCGCAAGCGCTACGGGAAGCCATAAAGGCCAGCGCGAGCGTTCGCGTTTGAAAATTTCAGCCAATGCGCGTAAAGGGTTCACGGAAGACCAAGAAACCATTAAAGTAGAGACTCTGTTATTTAGCACAAAGTAAGGCCGTTTCCATGCACGTTGTCACCCGTTTTGCCCCTAGTCCGACCGGCTTTCTCCATATCGGAGGCGCGCGGACGGCGTTGTTTTGTTGGTTGTACGCAAAGCACTGCGGCGGCAAGTTTTTGCTGCGCGTGGAGGACACGGACCGCGCGCGCTCGACGCCCGAGTCGATTGAGACGATTATCGACGGCATGAAGTGGCTCGGCCTCGATTGGGACAACAAGGATTACAAGGACGGCTATTATTCGCAGTACGCGATGCGCGGCCGCCATGCCGAAGTGGCGAAGCAAATGGTCGCGAGCGGCAACGCGTATTATTGCTACGCCTCGCCGCAAGAGCTGGAGGCGATGCGCGCCGAGCAAAAAGCGAAAGGACTGCCGCAGCGTTACGACGGACGCTGGCGCGACCGTCCCGCGAGCGACGCGCCCAAAGACGTGCCGCCGGTAATACGGCTCAAAGCGCCGCAGACGGGCGAAACGACGGTCGAAGACGCGGTGATGGGCAAGATCACGGTTCAAAACAGCCAGCTCGACGACATGGTTCTGTTGAGGGCCGACGGTACGCCGACGTATATGCTGGCGGTGGTGGTGGACGATCACGATATGGGGATTACGCACGTCATTCGCGGCGACGACCATATGACGAACACTTTTCGTCAGGTGCAGATATATAAGGCGATGGGCTGGGACATTCCGCAATTCGCGCACCTGCCGATGATCCTGGGGCCGGACGGCGCGAAATTGTCGAAGCGGCACGGCGCGCCTGCGGTCAGCGACTATCGCGACCGGGGCTATCTGCCCGAGGCGGTGTGTAACTATCTTTTGCGGCTTTGCTGGGCGCATGGCGACGACGAGATTATCCCGCAAGCGAAGGCCATCGAATGGTTCGATCTTGGCGGGGTTGGCAAATCGCCCGCGCGCTTCGATTTTGCGAAGCTGAACAGCGTCAACGCGCATTATATAAAGGAAAAGCCGGACGAAGAGCTGGCAAAGCTTGCCGAGCCGTATATCGAAAAATCTTTGGGTCGCGCTCCGGGGCCGGATGAAATTGCGTTGTTGGCGAAAGCAATGCCGGATTTAAAGCCGCGCGCGCAAACGCTTGTCGAAATCGCCGAGATGTCGAAGTTTTACTTCCACGAGGGGAAGTTTACGTTCGACGACAAGGCGAAGAAGATTTTGACGCCCGAAGCCCTCGCGCATTTGAAGGAGCTAACCGCGCTCATGGAAAAAGCGCCGGATTTTACGTCCGAGGCGCTCGAAAACATTTTCCGTGTTTATGCTGAAGAGAAAAGCCTCAAGCTTGGCGCGGTCGCGCAGCCCCTGCGTGTGGCCCTCAGCGGCTCGACGGTCTCCCCGCCGATCTTCCATGTGGCTGCGTTGCTGGGAAAAGAAGAAACGCTCAACCGCGTCCGCGCGATTGCCTAAACCTCATCCCACGCGAACGCCAGAACGTTTTTGATCTCGCTCTGGTTGGTGAGGAGCATGACGAGCCTGTCGAATCCGAGCGCCATGCCCGCGCCGTAGGCGGAGCAGTCTTTCATAGCGGCGAGGTATCTTTCGTCCAGATCGACGCTGTCTTTGCCTTCCTGCGCGCGGCGGGCGAGGGCGGCTTTAAAAAGCTGTTCTTGTATGGCCGCATCGACCAGTCCCGCGAAACCGTCGGCGATTTCGAGGCCGCCGATAAACAATTCGCTGCGTCGGGCGAGCGAGGGGTCGGAAGGGTCGGCTCCGGCCGAGGTTGTTTCGTAGAAAGGCCACTCGGTCAAAAAGACGGGTTTATCGTCGCCGAGGCGGGGCTGAATATGATCCATCAGAAGGCTGAAGAGAAAATCTTCGTGTTCCGCCCAATCCGGCCTGACCTCTAACCCTGCCTTTTCAATCGCGCGTCGGCATGAGGCGGCGCTAAAGTCGCGCATGGGAGAGCCTGTTACGCGTTCGATGGCTTCCAAAACGGGCACTCTGTCCCACGGGTATGTGAGGTCGATTTTCTTTCCTTGGTAGTCGATGCGGGGGGATATGTTCAGGCCGTCGAGAGCGTCGGCGAGCATGTACTCGGCGTCGTTTTCGATTTGCCGCATATCCGAGCCGACGCGGCCCCATTCGAGCATCGAGAATTCGGGATTGCGGAAGGAGGTCAAATCGCCGCGGCGGAAATTTTTGGTTAGCGAGTAGATTTGAGTAAAGCCGCCTATGGCGAGGCGCTTCATCTGATATTCGGTCGAACTGACGAGGTAGAGGTCGCCGACTTTAAAAGAGTCGATGGAGATATCGGGCGACGCGCCGTGGACGAGCAGGGGAGCGTCGATTTCGATAAAGCCCTGTCCGTCGAGATAGGAGCGAAGCGCGCCGCGGATGATATGCCGCTGCCGTAAGATGTCCATGCGCGACGGCCCGCCGTCCGGAGAAGCGGGTTTAAGCCAGCGCGTCGCGTCGTTATCAGGAAGCATGGCCGATATTCTCCAATCCATCGACGAAAGAAGCCGCGCACGAGCCGAGCGCGTCGAGGTTATAGCCGCCCTCAAGCACGGCGACAAGGCGGCCTTTACAGAGAGAATCTGCGGCGGCCCGCAGCGTTTGGCCGAGCCGGAAGTAGTCGCCGCCATTGAGGCGCATCGAGCTTAGAGGATCGCCGATGTGCATATCGAACCCGGCGGAGACGAAGACGACGTCGGGTTTGAAGGCGTCCAATTTCGGCAAGGCCTTTTCTTCGAAAGCTTTTCTGAAATCGTCGCCGCCTGTTTTTCCCGGCAGGGGGATATTGAGGACGTTGTCGTAAGCGCCGGTTTCTCCCGCGAAGCCGGAAAGCCCGGTTTCCTCGTGAAGCGAGATATAAAGCCTGTCCTCGAAATTCCAAAAGAAGCTCTGCGTGCCGTTGCCGTGGTGGGCGTCGAAATCGAGGACGGCGACGCGGGAAAGGCCGAAATTTTTCTGCGCGGCGACGGCGGCCAGCGCGACGTTATTGAAAAAGCAAAATCCGCCCGCGGCGTCGGCCTCGGCGTGATGCCCGCCCGGACTGACGATGCAAAAAGCCCGGTCTGCGTTTTTGGCGATAACGTCCTTCGTCGCGGCCATGACAACGCCTGCGGCGGCAAGGGCGGCGGATGCGGTTCCGGCGACGGCGACGGTATCCGGGGCGAGGAATCTTTTTTCATTGACGGCGACGGTAGCGAGGACTTTGGCGATGTAGTTCTTGGTGTGAACGAGTTCGAGTTCTTGGGGCATAAGAGCCTGCGGCTCGTGCCATGCGAGGCGCGAGAAGCGCGGGTCGCGCAGAGCCTCAATAACAGTCCGAAGGCGTTTGGGGGCAAAATCCGGGTCAGGGGGCGGAGTATGATTGAAGCAATGGGGATGCGTGTAGAAATGCATTTATTTATGTCAGGGGCTTTCGCACGTAGAGCGCTTCGTCTTCGCCTTGGATCGAAAGGGAGCCTGCGGGCGTAAAATTTCCGAGTTGGAAAAGGCGCTTGGAGTCTTCTGGATCGACGGCGATAGCCAAAAAGCCGGCATGGGGCAGGGCTTCGAGATCGGTTTTGAAAGCGAGTCCCAGTTTTTGGCTGCAAGGCGTGTTGAAGAATTCTTTGGCGATGCTGATATTGAAAACGTAGCCGTGGCGAATGTCGGCGGGTTTTGCGAAGCGCAGAGGCATAAAGATTCCGCGGTCGTTGATCTCGGCGGGATTGCGGAGGGCGCCCTCGAAAACGAACTTTGCGACGGGGTACCACGAGGTGTAGGCGACGGGAGTGAACTTGCCGTCGGCGAGGCGGCATCCCCAAACGCGGGTTGTGCGGTAAGCGGATGTCATGATGAACTTCAAGCGGCCCCAGTCGGCGCGGTCGGCGGGTTTTTCGTAATTGGTCCAGTCCGCGAGAAGAGTGGCGAGGAAAAATTTTCGCCAGGTTGCGGAGCCTTCCGGACCGAAAGGATGGGAGAAAGTCTCGTCAAGCTCGATGGGAGCGAAGGTATCGAGGATTTGAGGAGAGAATTTGGTATGGCGAACGGCCTCGATCCGTTTTTCGACCCAGTTCAAAAGGCCGTTAAAACTTTCGCCCTGCGGGTCGGGAATATCGTCTAAGAGGCCTAAATTCATGAGGCTTTATCCCGTTTTTAGCCTTGTTTCGCAACGAAATAATGGTCGGAGGGGCAAAATTGCGGTACTATAATACCACACACAAAATCTGCTTATTTTTATTGACTTTCCATGTGCAAAATATGTACAAAGCGCGCTCCAACTTAATCGGAGTCAGATATGTCGGGAAAAATTCGCATAGCGAAGACGGTGCAAACCAAGAGCTTTGAGTTGCGCCATCAGGATATCAAAAAGAAATGGGTTGTCGTCGATGCCGAGGGAGTGATCTTGGGGCGTCTGGCGGCGGCGATTGTGGCGATCTTGCGCGGCAAGCATCGTCCGACGTTTACGCCGTCTGTGGATTGCGGCGACAACGTGATCGTCATCAACGCCGAGAAGGTTCAGATGACGGGCAAGAAGGCGGAAGAGAAGAATTTTTATTATCACACGGGGCATCCGGGCGGGATCAAGGCGCGCACGCGCGCTTATACGCTGTCGTCGGCGCATCCCGAGCGCGTGATTATGAAGGCGGTCGAGAGGATGATGCCGAACGGGCCTTTAGGGCGTCGTCAGATGACGAACCTGAAGGTCTACAAGGGCGCGGCGCATCCGCATGCCGCCCAGAATCCGGCGATATTCGATTTCGCCGCCCGCAACCGCAAGAACAAGAGGGGCTAAGCCATGGCCACCACAACGACAACCACGACCAAAACGCCGCGCAAGAAGGCGTCCACGCTGACGGGGATTAAAGTCGCCGTCAAGGAGAAGGCCAAGGAAGAGAAAGCAACTGTCGAAGCGACGGTAGCCGAAACGATGCCTGTGGCCGAAGACGGCCCGAAAGAGCACGTCAAGAAGGTCGACAAGTTCGGCCGCGCGTACGCGACGGGCAAGAGAAAGAACGCGATTGCGCGCGTCTGGTTGAAGCCGGGCAGCGGCAAGATCGTCGTGAACGGCCGTCCGGTCGAAGTTTATTTTGCGCGTCCGGTTTTGCAGATGATCGTGAACCAGCCGTTCATGGTGGCGGACCGCGCCAAGCAGTTCGATGTCGAGGTGAACGTCGTCGGCGGAGGATTGTCGGGCCAGGCGGGAGCCGTCAAGCACGGCATCTCGAAGGCGCTGACGTACTTCGAGCCGGAGCTTCGGAAACCCTTGAAGGTGGCGAAGTTCCTGAGGCGCGACTCGCGTATTGTGGAACGCAAAAAGTACGGGCGCGTCAAAGCCCGTCGGCGCTTCCAATACAGCAAGCGTTAATTGGAAGGTATCCAAAAAACCAGCGGGGGAAACGGCAGTTTCCCCCGCTTTGTTTTTCAGGTATAAGTTGGCCAAGAAGAAGGAGCCGAAAGTATGAAGAACGCCGAACATTGCCGGGATTTTCTCGACTTGAATTTGATACCGCCGCAAGAAGTGAAGAACATTATTGCGTTGGCGCACAAGCTGAAGAAGAAGCGGCTGGCGTATCGCCCGATGGAAGGGAAGACGCTGGCGCTGATATTCGAGAAGCCGTCGACGCGGACGCGCGTATCGTTCGAGGTTGGGATGAGGCAGCTTGGCGGTTCTGTGACGACATTGACGGGGGCGGAGATTCAATTGGGGCGTGGCGAAACGATTGCCGACACAGGCCGCGTGCTGTCGCGGTACGTGGACATCGTGATGATCCGGACGTTCGCGGCGCACAAGTTGCACGAGCTGGCGGAAGGAGCGTCGATTCCGGTGATTAACGGCCTGACGGACGCGTCGCATCCGGGGCAGGTGATCGCGGATTTGATGACGGCCGAAGAGTGGCTTGGCGATCTCAAGGGCAAAAGGGCGGTATGGTACGGCGACGGGGACAACAACGTGCTGACGAGCTGGATGCACGCGGCGCCGGTGATGGGTTATTCGCTCGATATCGTCTGCCCGCCCGAGTTCATGCCGCCTGCGCCGCTTTTGTCGGCGTTGCAGAAGACTGGGGCCAAGATCAAGGTATCGTCGAAGATGGAGGCCGGAGAAGGGGCGGACATCGTGCTGACGGATTGCTGGGTGTCGATGCACAACAGCGACGCCGGGATACGCGAACAATTGCTGACCCCGTATCAGGTCAACGCGGGGGTGATGAAGCGCGCGGCGAAAAACGCGATCTTTTTGCATTGCCTTCCGGCGCATCGGGGCGAAGAAGTGACGGATTCGGTGCTTGACGGGCCGCAGTCGGCGGCGTGGGACGAGGCCGAGAACCGGATGCACGCGCACAAAGCGATATTGTGCTGGTGCATGGGGCTAGACCCGACGAAAAAATGAGATAAAGTGGGGGTATGACGATTTCCTCATCCAGCGCGCCGCGACCGCGGCATATCGGTTTCGTAAACTGGCTCGGCCTGTGGACGCTGGCGTGCAAAGAGATCGAGCGGTTTATCAAGATCGCGCTGCAAACGGTGGCGGCGCCTGCCGTTTCGACATTGCTGTTTTTCACGATGTTTGCGTTTGTGCTGTCGGGAAACGGCGTTGCGGCGTCGGGCGGCCCGTCGCTGGAGTTTCTGGTGCCGGGGATCGTGATGATGACGGTGGCGCAGAATGCGTTCATGAACACGTCGAGTTCGCTGGTTTTATCGAAGGTGCAAGGCAACATCGTGGACGTGCTGATGCCGCCCCTGTCGGCGTTCGAGCTAACGGTGGCGTACGCGATCGGCGGGATCGTGCGGGGGCTGGCGGTGGGCGCGGCTTGCCTTGCGTGCCTGGTGTTCTTTGCGCCGATACACGTGAGCAACCTTTTCTTTATCCTGTATTACGCCGCGATGGGGTCTGCGATGCTGGCGCTGATCGGAGTCATGTGCGGCATATGGGCGGACAAGTTCGACGGGATGATCGCGGTGCATAGTTTTCTGGTGTTGCCCGCGACGATTTTGTCCGGAACGTTCTTCAAGCTCGAAAGCCTGCCCGAAGGGTGGCGGTTTTTGTGCACGTACAATCCGTTTTTCTACGTGATCGACGGATTTAGGTACGGGTTCATCGGCGCGGCGGACGGAAATCTCGGATTGGGGCTTGTTTTCGTGTTTGTGGTGAACGTAGGGCTGTTAGGAGCGACCTACAGCCTGTTTCAAAGCGGGTATAAACTCAGAACGTGACGGTACGGAGAAACGCATGAAAAAAGTCGGAAGCCTGATCCTTCTCTTGGTTTTGACCGCGTGCGGCGGCGGCGACAAGCCGAAGGCGGACGTTGCGCCCGAGCCTGAAGTCGAAGTCAAGACGGGCAACCTGATATGCCCGCAAGTGGCGATATTGAAGCAGGCGGAGGAAGAGTTCGACTACGGCGGGGAAGCGCCGGACCCGGCGCAGATGGTGGCCAAGGCGCGGTTGACGAACGTCGACGGCGATTGCGCGTATCGGACGGACGAGGATGAAACGGGGATCGACATCGCGTTTACGCT
>CAYUPD010000031.1:0-11409 GCA_964446645.1 uncultured Rhodospirillaceae bacterium | reverse complement strand
GAATCCGAAAGCCGACGTGTCGTTCATGACGCCGGGCGACAGAGCCGTCTTCGACGTCGCCGGGATAAAAGAGGCGCTCGGTAAGGCGGACGCGATTGTTAAGTCGCCGGGCGTCAGCGCCTATCATCCCCTGTTACGCGAGAAGAAAACAACGTCGATCCTCAATTTATGGCTGGCCGAGCCGCACGCGGCCAAGGTCGTTTGCATAACGGGGACGAAGGGCAAAAGCACGACGTCGGCGCTTTTGGCGCATACGCTTAACGCTTTAGGGCAAAGAGCGGCGCTTTTGGGGAACATCGGGGTTCCGGTGACGGAATTCGGCGCGAAGGAGAAAGGCGTCGCGGTAGTCGAGGTGTCGAGCTATCAGGCGGCGACGCTTGAGGAGATGTGCGACATAGGAGTCGTCACGTCGCTTTATCCGGAGCATCTGGATTGGCACGGATGTCTGTGGGCATATTACCGCGACAAGATGAATCTGCTCGCGCAAAGCCGCAAGAGCATCGCGAGCGCCGAAGCGCTGAAAGTTGCGGGAGAAAACGATATTCGCGTCGAAAACGCGGTTGTTTTCGGCAATGCGTCCGGCTTCCACGTTAAAGACGGGCAGATTTACGAAAAAGACAAGCCGCTCGGTGCGCCGCCGAACCCGTATCTGTCGCGCGCGCACAATCTTGCGAACGTCTGCGCGGTGCTGGCGGCGTTGAAAGAGCTCGGCATCGGCCCACAAGACGCGCTGTCGAAAATGAAGGATTTCAAGGCATTGCCGCACAGGCAGCAAGAGCTTGGGGAGAGGGACGGCCTCACGTTCGTCAACGACAGCATATCGACAACGCCGCAATCGGCCATAGCCGCGATGGATGCGTATGCCGGAAGGCCCGTGACCCTTCTTGTCGGAGGTTTCGATCGCGGAATCGATGACGCGCCCTTGGCCGCATATATCAAGGAGAAGAAGATACACGCCGTCGTCTGCATGGGCGATAGCGGTAAGCGTCTTTTTAATAAGCTCGGCGAGTTGAATGCATGTTATGTTTCTTCGTTGGAAGAGGCGGTAGCCGTGGCGCGCGAGAAGACGCCGTCCGGGGGCGTTGTTTTATTGTCTCCGGCTGCGCCGAGCTACGGCATGTTTAAAAACTTCGAAGAGCGCGGACGAAATTTTGCCGCGCTCGCGGGATTTGGAGGCGAATGATGCCGACGTTAGCGCGTTCCGACCGCTCGGTTCTCGGCCACTGGTGGTGGACGGTGGATAGATGGACGTTGGCGGCGATTATAGCCCTGATCGGGTTTGGGATTTTGCTTATTCAGGCATCGACGCCTGCCGTGGCCGTCAAGCACGGATGGAGCAATTTTTATTTTGTGCAGAGGCATTTGGCGATGCTCGTTCCGTCTCTGATCGTATTATTCGGAACTTCTTTGCTGTCGCCGAAAAAAATCCGGTATTTTTCGGTTGTGTTGTTGGCCCTGTTTCTGCCGCTTTTGCTGGCGACGCCTTTTGTCGGAGCCGAGATCAAGGGGGCGGTTCGGTGGATTCGGGTTTTTGGGCTGTTTTCGATTCAGCCTTCCGAATTTATCAAGCCCGCGTTTGTCGTCGTCGCGGCGTGGCTGTTTACGCGGCAGTGCGAAAGGCGGGGTTTTCCGGGATTAAGCGTCAACGTGCTGCTTTATCTGGCAATTGTCGCCGCGCTATTGATGCAGCCCGACATCGGGATGGTGTTTTTGATTTCGGCGATTTGGTTTGGGCAATTTTTTATTGCAGGATTGCCTCTGGCGTTTATCGGGGGGCTTGGGGCCTTATGCATCGCGTCGGTATTTACCGCTTATTATTCGTTTCCGCATTTTGCGTTGCGCATGGACAAATTTTTAAGCCGGACGGGCGACACGTATCAGGTTGATCGGGCAATCAGCGCGTTTGCGAACGGCGGATTGCTTGGGACGGGGCCGGGCGAAGGAACCGTGAAGATGTCGATTCCGGATGCGCACGCCGATTTTGTATTTGCGGTGGCCGGGGAAGAGCTGGGGCTCTTGCTGTGCCTCCTGATTATCGGTATTTACGCGTTTATTGTCTTGCGAGGCATCCGCAGGCTCGACCAAGAAAGAAGCCTGTTCTCCGTTTTAGCCGTCAGCGGCTTATTGATAGAGTTTGGCCTGCAGGCGATAATCAACCTTGCCTCGACGATGCGGCTTATTCCGACCAAAGGAATGACGCTGCCGTTTATATCCTACGGGGGCTCGTCGTTGTTTGCTTTGGCGCTGGGGATGGGAATGCTGCTGGCGTTGACGCGAAAGAGATTCGGCCTCGGCGACGAAGATTAAATCTCTTCTTCCAACGCTTTTTTGACGTTCTTGACGACTTCCGCCCATTCTCCGGGCGTTTTTTGGCCGAAGACGCGGGCGGTGGGATACCACGGGCTTTCGGGGCGGTTTTGAAGCCAGCGCCAGCAGGCGTCGAAGCGCGAGAGAATCCAAACGGGCTTGCCCATGCCGCCCGCAAGATGGGCGACGGACGTATCGACCGAGATAACGAGGTCGAGGCGTTCGACGATGGCGGCGGTATCGTCGAAATCCTCGATATCGTCCGTCCAGTCGGCGATGCGTTTTTCGAAGTTGCCGAGCGCGATTTGCTTGGCTTTTGGGCCTTTCTGGAGGCTGAAGAACTTGACGCCTTTAAGGTTCAGAAGCGGGTGCAGGGTTTCAAGATCGACGCTGCGCCGGTTATCGGTCAGGTGCGCGGCGATGATTTTCTCGCGGGGATTTCCGGCCCAGACGAGACCGACTTTAAAGCCCTTTATTTTTGCGAAGCGCTTGGCCCATTTGGCGCGGGCATTGGCGCTTGCGAACAGATAAGGGACTTTTGCCGGGATGGAATCGAGGCCGGTGCCGAAAGCGAAGGGCAGGCTCATCGTCGGAATGTGAAAGTCGAAATCTTTTCTTTCCGCGTTTTCCGGGGCGGCGTCGATAAAGGGGCAGTTTGATAAAAGCCGCCGCAGCGAGGGCTGGCACGAGACAAAGACAGAAGCGCCGCGCGCCTTGCACAGTTCGGCGTAGCGGACGAATTGCATCGTATCGCCCAAGCCCTGTTCGCTTTCGAGAAGGATGCGTTTTCCCGTTAAGTCTTCGCCGTTCCAGCGGCGTTCGGGATCGTAATTTCCGCGCATATGGGGGACGCCGAGCCCGACCTCGTGCAGCGGCCAGCCTTCTTTGTATTTGCCCAAAGCCAGAAGAGACAGGGACTTGTTCCACTTGGCGTCGATGGACGAAGGATTGAGCCGCAAGGCCTCGTCGAAAAGAACGATGGCCTCGGCATGAAGGCTCTTTTCCTGCAAGAGGGTGCCGAGATTGATGCGCGCCTCGGCCGAGTTGGGCTTAAGGCGCAAAGCGCGGCGGCAGGTTTCGATTGCGTCGTCGAGGCGGCCAAGATCGCGCAGCGCTGTCGAGAGATTGATGGTCGCTTCGACGTAGTCGGGGCGTATCGCAAGGGCTTTGCGGTAATAGGCTTCGGCTTCGAGGGCCTTGCCCTGCTGGCGCAGGATGTTGCCGAGGTTGTTCATGGCGACGGTGTTGTCGGGATCGGCCTTCAGGGCTTTTTCGAAAAGTTCCTGGGCGCGGACGAGCCAAAGCTGGGAGAGGTCGTTTTTCCCGGCCATGCCGTAGGCGATGCCGAGATTGATGATGGCGCTTAAAAAGTCGGGTTTAAGGCTCAGGGCGCGTTCGTATTCCTTGATGGCGTCGGAGGTTTTGCCTGCGGACAGAAGGCTGTTGCCGTAGTCGAAGTGAGAGGTCGCCTCAAGCGGATTGATCTGGGAGATATGGCCGTAAGCGGCCTCGGCCTCGTCGATATGCCCGATTTCATAGCAGAGGCTGGCGAGGTTGCGCAGGGCAGGGATATAATCGGCGCGGTGGGTAAGGGCCTGCTTAAAGCGCGAGACGGCCTCGTCGCGCCGCTTAAGGCCGGAAAGAGCGATACCGAGGTTGGTGAGAGTTTCTGGGTCTTTGGGCAGAAGCCGCGCGGCTTTTTCGAGAAACTCGGCGGCAAGGGCTTTCTGCCCGGTCTGGAGATATAGGGCGCCCAAAAGGCGCAGGCCGTCGGGCCCGGCAAAGCCGCCGTCCAAAAGCTTGAGATAAGCCTTTTCGGCGTCCTCGAACCGCTGGGCCTTATGATGGGCGATGGCGGTTTGCAAGAGATTCGCAGCCTTGTTCATGAACGTAAGAAGAAGAGGCAAAACGTTTTCTGTCAATAGGCCTTGATAAGATTCGATAAAAAGGGTTTTATCGACGCCGAGGGAGCAAAGACGTGGTGAAAAACGAGATGACCGAGCGTTACAATCCGAAAGTTGCCGAAGCGAAGTGGCAGAAAATCTGGGACGAGAAGCAAAGTTTCCGCGCCGTCGAGGACGGGGCGAAGAAGAAATTTTATGCGCTGATCGAATTTCCGTATCCGTCGGGCGAGGGGCTGCACGTGGGGCATCCGCGCAGTTACACGGCGCTCGACATCGTGTCGCGCAAAAGAAGGATGGAAGGGTTTAACGTCTTGTATCCGATCGGCTGGGACGCGTTTGGCTTGCCGACCGAGAATTTTGCGATCAAGACGAAGCAGCATCCGAAAGTCGTGACGCAAAAGAACATCGCGAATTTCCGCCGCCAGTTAAAAAGCCTCGGTTTTTCGTTCGACTGGTCGCGCGAGGTCGATACGACGGACCCGGATTATTACAAGTGGACGCAGTGGATATTCCTCAAATTGTGGGAGAAGGGTTTGGCCTATAAGGCCAGCATGCCGGTCAATTGGTGCCCGTCGTGCAAGGTGGGTTTGGCGAACGAAGAGGTCGTGGGCGGCGCATGCGAGCGGTGCGGGGGCACGGTCGTGCAAAGGCAGCGCAGCCAATGGATGCTTAGGATAACGGCGTACGCCGAAAGGCTTTTGTCGGACCTCGAGACGGTCGATTATCTCGAGAAGATCAAGGTTCAGCAGCGCAACTGGATAGGCAAGTCGGTCGGGGCCGAGGTCGATTTCAAGATTCCGGCGCTTGGCAACGGGTTGATGCGGATATTCACGACGCGGCCCGATACGCTGTTCGGCGTGACGTACATGGTTTTGGCGCCCGAGCATCCTCTGGTGCAGGAGTTGATGCCGAAGTGCAAAAATCCGGATGCG
Organism: uncultured Rhodospirillaceae bacterium; assembly: GCA_964446645.1. GTDB lineage: Bacteria > Pseudomonadota > Alphaproteobacteria > UBA9219 > UBA9219 > CAIXLI01. Next base: position 6,266 of record CAYUPD010000031.1, on the reverse strand, counting down.
GTCAAGGCGTACATTGAGGCGACGGCGCGCAAATCCGATTTTGACCGCACCGAAGGGGCGAAAGAAGTGTCGGGCGTCGCGCTTGAGGGCGTTAGCGCGGTCAATCCGGCGACGAAAAAAGAAGTGCCGGTGTGGATCGCGGACTATGTGCTGGCGACGTACGGGACAGGCGCGATCATGGCCGTGCCGGGGCACGACGAGCGCGACTGGAAGTTTGCGAAAAAATTCGGCTTGCCGATCATAGAGGTCATCGCGGGCGGCGACGTGGAAAAAGAAGCGTTCGTCTCGACGTCCGACGACGCGAAGGTCGTCAATTCCGGCCCGCTGACGGGCCTCAAGCCGCCCGAAGCCATCGCCAAGATGGTGGGGATGATCGAAAAAGAGGGCTACGGCAAAGCGTCGGTTAAATATAAGCTGCGCGACTGGGTGTTTTCGCGCCAGCGTTATTGGGGCGAGCCGATTCCGATGGTCGAATGCCCCACGTGCGGCTGGGTTCCGTTGCCCGAGAAAGAGCTGCCGTTGCGCCTGCCCGAGGTCGAAAGCTACCAGACGTCCGAAACGGGCGAGTCGCCGCTGTCGCTTATGGATGATTGGGTTAACACAAAATGTCCCAAGTGCGGCGGCAAGGCAAAGCGCGAGACGGACACGATGCCGCAGTGGGCGGGGTCGTCGTGGTACTTTTTGCGGTATTGCGATCCGCACAACGATAAGGAATTGGCGAGCCGCAAGAAGCTCGATTATTGGACGCCGGTCGATTGGTACAACGGCGGGATGGAGCATACGGTTCTGCATCTGTTGTATTCGAGGTTTTGGCATAAATTTTTGTACGATATCGGAGTGGCGCCGACGCCCGAGCCGTACGCGAAGCGCACGTCGCACGGCCTGATATTGGGCGAGAACAACGAAAAGATGTCGAAGTCGCGCGGCAACGTCGTCAATCCGGACGAAGTGATCGACGCGTACGGGGCCGATACCTTGCGTTTGTATGAGATGTTCATGGGGCCGTTCGATCAGGCGATTCCGTGGTCGACGACGGGCCTGATGGGGATGTGGCGGTTTTTGATGCGCCTGTGGACGTTGAGCGACAAGGTCGGCGCGCCGGCGGGAAAGATGTCGCGGAGTCTTCACCGCACGATCAAAGATGTGAGCGAGCGCGTCGAGTCGATGAAGTTCAACACGGCGATAGCGGCCCTGATGACGCAGGCGAACGCTTTCGGCGAGGCGGACAAGATCGCGAAAGAGGACTGGGAGGCGTTTTTGAGGCTTCTTTCGCCGTTTGCGCCGCATATAGCCGAAGAGATGTGGGAGAAGCTCGGAAACAGGACGCTTGTAAGCGCAGAGAAGTGGCCCGAAGCCGACCCGGCCCAGTTGGTCGAGGATACGGTGACGATAGCCGTGCAGGTTAACGGCAAATTGCGCGCGACGATCAGCGTGCCGCGCGATATGCTGGCGAAGGAAGTCGAAACGGCGGCCTTGGCCGAAGAGGGCGTCCGTCGCGCGCTGGACGGCAAGGAGCCTAAAAAAATCATCGTCGTTCCCAACCGCATCGTCAACGTGGTCGTATGAAAAGACTCTCGCTTCTTATTCCGTTTATCGCGCTTTGCCTGCCGCTCGGCGGGTGCGGCTTTCACCCGGTCTACGGAACGGCGGACGCCGAAGGGAATTCGGCCGTTGCCGCGAGGCTTAATAACGTTGCCATCGAGAATATTCAGGATCGCGACGGGCAGGTTTTGAGGAATTACCTGGTTGACCGCATGTACGGAGCCAATCGGCCGGAGAAGCCCGCCTACAAGCTCAGCGTCAGGATAACGAACACGGAGGAGAATTTGGGCATTCTGGCCAACGCGACGGCGACGCGGTCGTTGCTCAATATGTACGGGGACTATGCGCTGACCGACATGTCGGGCAAAACGCTCGTAAAAGGAAGAGCGCATAGCGTCGCAAGCTTCGACAAGCTCGATCAAATATACGCGACGGTGGCGTCGAAGCAGGACGCGCATCAAAGGACGCTGCACGAGTTGAGCGAGCAGATCGTTAATCGGCTGAGCCTGTATTTTTCCGAGAAGGAATAGGCGTTTGCAACAAAAAAGCCCGGAAGAGAAATCTTCCGGGCTTTTGTTTTTCGAAGAAGCCTATTTTTTCTTGGCTTTTTTGTCCTTCTTTTCCTCGACCATGGGCGTGCCGTCGAGATTGAACTTCTCGATCTTGGCCTTGGAGGTCAGGGCTTTGACCTGATCGTTGGTCATCTCTTGTCCGAGCTGGTTGGCGATTTGTTCGCGAACCTCGGCGATGGGCGGCGGAGAAGATTTGCGGCGGTCTTCGACCTTGATGACGTGATAGCCGAACTCGGTTTTGACGGGCTTGTCGCTGACTTCGCCGACCTTCATGCCGAAGGCGGCGTCGGCGAAGGCCTTGACCATTGCGTCGTGGACGAAGTAGCCCAAATCGCCGCCCTGCTTGACCGAACCGGTGTCCTTGGATTTCTCTTCGGCCAGCTTGGCGAAATCGGCGCCGTCTTTAAGCTGCTTGATAACGGCATTGGCCTCGTCCTCGGTTTTAAGAAGGATATGCCGGGCGCGAACCTCGTCCTGCGGCTTATATTTTGAGGCGAGCGCATCGTAGCGTTCCTTGATCTTGGCCTCGGTGATCTTCGGCTCGACGGCCTTGTGGACATAAGCCTCGGCGACGACCTGAGCCTCAAGGCTCTTGACGCGCTGCTGGACTTCCTTGTCGTTCTGCATGCCCTCGGCATAGCCCTTTTGGGCGACGACCTTGGTCGAGATCATCTTTTGCAGAATCTGGGGGTAAATCATCTGTGGAGGAAGCTGCTGGATTTGGGGGCCTGCCATCTGGAGTTCACGCATGACGTCCGAGCGGTGGATTTCTTCGCCGTTGACGCGGGCGACGACGACGTCTTCGGCTTTAGGAGCGGTTGCGGCCGGCGCTTGTTCTGCGGGAGCGGCGGGGGCGTCTGCGGCGAAAGCGGGTGCTGCGGCCAAAGAGCCGAGAAGAACGGCAGTGGCGAGAAGAGATTTTTTGAGCATTTTTGAGAATCCTTCAGGAGTTGAAACGGGGATTTGCTCCCCGAAAAAGAGTTCTTAAGAGCTAGCGACTCTTGAAGGAAACATCAAGCTCTAGAAATGCGACAAGATTGCGGCAAAGGAAAAGGGAAAAGCCGGCTAACGCCCGAAAATGTCTTTATTTTTGTTAAAACCATTTTAACTCTTGGCGTCCGAGTATGGATATTGAATATTAAGAGTTCCTTCCTGATTTGGATTCCCCATGAATCTTATTATCGGCATCATCGTCATGTTCGTCTGCACCCTTGGCGGGTATGCGGCGGAAGGGGGGAGTCTTGCCGTTTTGGGCGAAGCAGCGCCGATGGAAATCGTGATCATGGGCGGCACGGCGCTTGGCGGTTTTATCATCGCCAATCCTTCGATTGTCATACGCCGGACGGGGCGGGGGTTTGCGCTTCTGCTCAAGAAAGCCAAATATAATAAGGCTTCGTATATCGAGCTTTTGTGCATGATGTACCAGTTGTTCAAGCTGGCGAAGACGAAGGGTCTGCTGGCGCTTGAGCAGCATATCGAAAATCCCGAGCAAAGCTCGCTGTTTGCGCAGTTTCCTGGGTTTCTGGCCGACCATCACGCGGTTGGATTTTTGTGCGACTACCTGCGGCTCGTGACTTTGGGTTCGGATAAGCCCTACGAGCTTGAGGCGTTGATGGACGAAGAGTTAGAGGTTCATCACAACGAAGGCGCGGGGGTCGTGGCGGCGGTCACGATGGTGGCGGATGCGATGCCCGCCATCGGCATCGTCGCGGCGGTTTTGGGCGTCATCAAAACGATGGGCTCGATTTCCGAGCCGCCTGAGGTGTTGGGCGGGATGATCGGCGGCGCATTGGTCGGAACGTTTCTGGGCGTGTGGACGTCCTACGGGATGATCGGCCCGATGGCGTCGGCGATGAACGCGATCTATACGTCCGAAGCCAAGTATATCCAGTGCATTAAAACGGGGCTTCTGGCGCATCTGCAAGGATTTGCCCCTGCGATATCGGTGGAATACGCGCGCAAGACGCTGCTCAGCGAAGTGCGGCCGGGTTTTAACGAACTTGAAGAGGCGACGTCGGCCCTGCCGGCGCCGACGATGTGATAGGGAAAAGGCATGGCCGATCAACCCGTCATCATCATCAAGAAGAAGAAAAAGGGCGGACACGCGGCGCATCACGGCGGGGCGTGGAAGGTGGCGTACGCGGACTTCGTGACGGCCATGATGTCGTTTTTTCTATTGCTGTGGCTGCTGAACGTGACGACGAGCGAGCAGCGTGCGGGTCTGGCCGAATATTTTTCGCCTGCGGGGATATCCAAGAACGACTCGTCCGGGGCGGGAGGCATGTTCGGGGGCCGGTCGATCACGACGGTGACGGGGGGAGAGATGGCGGATCGGTCGCCGCCGTCGAATTTGCAGGCGACGATACCGACGATAGGGCAAGGCGAAGAGGGCGAGGAGGACGTTGCAGGCACGGGGCAGGGCGCGTCGGCGCATAAGACGGACGCGGACAGGGGAGCGGCGGCGGCTTCGAAAGAAACGCAAGCTATGGCGGCGGCGGTGAGGCAGGAAGAGGAAGTCTTCAAAATGGCCGAGGAGGAGTTGCGCCGAGCGCTTCTCGAGAGTCCGAGCCTGCAAGCGTTTGCGAACCAGATCGTCATCGACAGAACGCCGGAAGGCTTGCGGATTCAGATTACGGATAGGGACAAACTGTCGATGTTTCCGTCGGCGAGCGCGATTCCGTACGAGAAGGGGCGCGACCTGATGTCTCTCATCGGCAAGGTAATCGCGCAGTTGCCGAATAAGATTTCGATAGCGGGCCACACGGACGCGACGCCGTTTGTGGCGGGGTCGAGGCGGGACAACTGGCTGCTTTCGACCGAGCGAGCGAACGTTTGCCGCGAATATTTGGTCAAGGCAGGGGTTGACGACAAGAATGTGGTGCGCGTGGCAGGGCTTGCCGATAGGGATCCGTTTGTGGCGGATCCGATGGACCCGCGCAATCGGCGAATCAGCATTGTTTTATTGAGGCGGTCGTTGACCGAACCGGCTCCGGCCCCGGCGCAAGAGCCTTGATATAGCCTCAAAAATCTTTGTTTTCCCCATTGTACGGCCCAAAATCCTCCCTATATTAGGAAGCATGAGGGGCGCGGAATGATACGCAAGCCCTTGATCTGAAAGGAATAAGAAATATGTCGAAGGTTATAGGCATCGATCTGGGCACCACGAACTCGTGCGTTGCCGTCATGGAAGGCTCAAATACGACCGTTATCCATAATTCGGAAGGGTCGAACACGACGCCGTCGATCGTGGCGTTCGCCAATTCGGGCGAGCGGCTTGTGGGGCAATCCGCCAAGCGCCAAGCCGTAACCAATCCGTCGAATACGCTTTACGCGATCAAGCGGCTGATCGGCCGCCGGTTTGAGGACCCGATGGTGAACAGGGACATCGGGCTGATGCCGTACAAGATTATCAAGAACAGCAACGGCGACGCGTGGGTCGAGGCCAGCGGGAAGAATTACAGCCCGTCCGAGATATCGGCGTTCATTCTGATGAAGATGAAAGAGACGGCCGAGGCGTATCTGGGCGAGAAAGTGACGCAAGCGGTGATTACCGTTCCGGCGTATTTCAACGACAGCCAGAGGCAGGCGACGAAAGACGCGGGCAAGATCGCGGGGCTGGAGGTTTTGCGCATTATCAACGAGCCGACGGCGGCGGCGCTGGCGTACGGGATGGAGAAAAAGAAGTCCGGCACAGTGGTGATATACGACCTCGGCGGCGGCACGTTCGACGTGTCGGTGTTGGAGATTGGAGACGGCGTGTTCGAAGTAAAATCGACGAACGGGGACACGTTTCTGGGCGGCGAGGATTTCGACGCGCGGATCATGGATTTTCTGTGCGACGAATTCAAGAAAGAGCAGGGCATCGACCTGCGGACGGATAAGCTGGCGTTGCAGCGGCTTAAAGAGGCGGCCGAGAAGGCGAAGATCGAGCTGTCGTCTTCGGTGCAGACTGAGGTTAATCTGCCGTTTATCACGGCGGATCAGACGGGGCCGAAGCATCTGTCGGTTAAACTGACGCGCGCGAAGCTCGAGTCGCTGGTGGACGATCTGTTGCAAAAGACGATCGAGCCGTGCCGTTTGGCGCTCAAGGACGCGGGAATCAAGACGTCCGAGATCGACGAAGTGATCTTGGTCGGCGGCATGACGCGTATG
>CAYUPD010000030.1:0-11533 GCA_964446645.1 uncultured Rhodospirillaceae bacterium | reverse complement strand
CTCAGAACGAAGGTTTTGCAGATTATGAACGCCTCGGGTTTGAGAGCCCTTGCGATCACGAGCCCGAATTACGGCGACGGAAAAACAACCGTGGCGCTGAATCTCGGCATCAGCATGGCGCTCGACCTCAAGCAAACCGTGCTTTTGGCCGACCTCGATATCCGCAAGCCTAATTTACACGAATACCTCGGCGTTACCCCTCAGGCGGGGCTGACGGACTATCTTCTAAACGACAATCTGTCCCTGAACGAATGCCTGACGCGCCTTCCCTTCGAACGCGTCAGCCTCCTGCCGGCCGGACATGCCGTAGACAATTCGTCCGAACTTCTGGGCACGCCCAAAATGATTTCCTTGGCGCACGAACTCAAATCGCGCTACCCGGACCGTTTCGTGATTTACGATATGCCGCCTGTCTTGTCTCAGGACGATCCCATCGCCTTTTTGCCTCAAATTGACGCCGTTCTCGTCATCGTCCGCGACGGCGTTACCAAAATCGATTCCCTGAAACGCTGTCTCGAAACTCTTTCGGGCGCGAACGTTATCGGCACGGTTTTGAACAACTGTTGGTAAGCCCTAAAAATTAAATGGATTGTTTATATATTACATAGGGTTATCTGTTTTTCTTGAACGCCGATTTCCGAGAAAATATAGAAAGATCCGGTATTGAGGCATTTGGGATATCTTTTGGTAAGAAATATATCGGATATTGCCGCATCTTCCTCCGTATACCGCCCCGCTTTGGTTTTGGAGGCAGTCCTTCGGGCCGGAGCAAGAGAGCCACCCGGCAGTGAAAAGAAAACGAGGCACTATGACAAACGTAAAAATCCGTCCCGTTATCTTGTCCGGAGGTTCCGGCACCCGGTTGTGGCCCGTTTCGCGCGTTAAAGCGCCCAAGCAGTTCGTTCCGTTAATAGGCGAGGAAAACCTGTTCGCCTCGACGGCGCGCAGCGCCTCAGATAAAAACCTTTTCGCGGCCCCGATGATCGTCGGCAACGGCGAGCATAAATTTCTGATCCACGACGCCCTTGAGGACGCCAAAGTATCGCCCGAGGCTATTATTCTCGAACCTCTAGGCCGCAACACGGCCGCCGCCGCGCTGATTGCCGCCCTCGTTGAAAAAGATTCGGACGTTCTGCATCTCGTCCGCCCAAGCGACCACATCATCGCCGACAAAGCCGCGTGGCACGCCGCATTAAAACGCGCCGTTCCGGCCGCGACCGATAATTTGATCGTTTTGTTCGGCATCACGCCCGATTATCCCGAAACGGGGTACGGCTACATTCTCGGCGGCGATAAAACAAAGTTCGAGAACGTCAGCCGCATCGCCTCGTTCAAGGAAAAGCCGAACGCCGCAGGAGCCGCCGATTTAATCGCCAAGGGCGCGCTTTGGAACAGCGGCATCTTCCTCTATTCGCCGCGCATGCTGATCGAGGAGGCCGAAAAGCTGGCTCCGGATATGCTCAAACAGCTTCGTCTGGTTTTGGACAAAGCCAAGATCGAAGGCAAAGACGTCTCTCTGGACAAGGCCCTTTATTCGGCCATTCCGTCGGAACCCTTCGACCGCGTCATCATGGAACACACCTCGCACGGCGCCGTCGTTCCCTGCTCGATGGGGTGGAGCGACGTCGGCTCGTGGCAAGCCATGTGGCAAACGTCGGCCAAAGACGACAAGGGCAACGCCACTTTGGGCGATGTCATTACCGTCGACACGACGGATTCTTATATCCGCACCGAAGGCCCGGCGGTCGCCGTTTTGGGCATGAAGGATGTCGCCGTCGTTGCGACGCGGGACGCCGTCATGGTTGCGCCGCGCGCCAAAACGCAGGAAGTCAAATCCCTTCTTGCCGCCGTCGAACAGACTCTTCCGAATCTGGCCCAAAACCACGCCCGCACGCGTCGGCCGTGGGGCGCTTACGAAGGCTTGGCCATCGGCGCGCAGTTTCAGGTCAAGCATATTACAGTGTTGCCGGGCCGGGCCTTGTCGCTGCAGATGCACCATCACCGCGCCGAGCACTGGATTGTCGTCGAAGGCGCGGCGAAAGTCCAAATCGGCGAAACCGAAAAGATGGTTTTCCCCAACGAGTCCGTTTACATCCCCAAAGGAACCAAGCATCGCCTGACCAACCCCGGCATCATCGAGCTTCATTTGATCGAAGTGCAATCGGGCGACTATCTGGGCGAAGACGACATCGTCCGGTTTGAGGACAATTACGGACGCTCAGGAACGAACAAATAGAGAAGGACCGGAAATGAAGATTTCGGCGATCCCATCTCTCTCTTTCGACGAGAAAGGCCCGGTTGCCTTGTCCGGACGCGCGCTCGGCGTCAACGTTTTCACGGCCGAAGGAACGCTGGATTATATAAGAAAGAAAGTCCGCGAAAGGTCCGGCTTTGCGCTGGCGACGATCAATCTCGACCATATCGTCAAGCTCGGCGCGGACGAAGCTTTCTACACGGCCTATAGAGAACACGATGTCGTCGTGGCCGATGGGTTCCCTATCGTTTGGCTCGGCAAGCTTTTGGGAGCGAAGCTTATCCGCACGGCAGGATCGGACCTCACAATTCCCATTATGAGCCTTTTGGAACAGGAAGACCGCAGCCTTGCCCTCATCGGCACGACGCAAAACGTCCTCGACGACGTGGCGAAGAAAATGAAGGCGCGTTTTCCGAAACTGAACATCGTTTTTATGAATTCGCCCGCGTTCGGGTTCAATCCGCTTTCCGACGCCGCAGCCGATCTGATGCGGCAGGTCGAAGCCAGCGGCGCGTCGGTCTGCCTTCTTGCGTTCGGCGCGCCCAAGCAGGAAATTCTCGCCGCGCAAGGCAAAAAAGCCGCGCCGCATGTCGGTTTTGTTTCCATCGGCGCAGGATTGGATTTTATCGCCGGAAGCCAGATGCGCGCGCCCGTTTGGGCCCAACGCGCGAACGTCGAATGGCTCTGGCGGCTTTTGCACAATCCGAAGCGCCTTTTTAAGCGTTACGCGCAATGTCTGGTCGTTCTCCCGATCCTTTTTGCGCGCACGTTTTATGACCGCCTGACGAAAAGAGCCTGACATGACGCTCGTCATCGACTTTTCGCACGTTCACCGCCCGACGACGGGGATCGAGCGCGTATCTCTGGATTTGTTCTCGGCCGAGGCACTTCCCGGCATCGAGACAAAGCACGTGCGCGTCCAAAGCACGCTCGGCATGGTTTGGGCGCAATGGATTAAATTGCCGCTGATGGCGCTTTTTTCGCGCGAGGATAGGTTCGTATGTCCCGGATTTCCCGCGAGCATTCCCCTCGTCGTTTTAGGCGGAAAGCGCGTTATTCCCTACATCCACGATCTTTTTCTGATCGAACGCCCGCAAGACCTCAACGCGACGGCCAAGTATTACATGCGCCCTTCGTTCTGGTTTGCCGTTCGGTTTTGCAAAACTTTTTTCGTCAACTCGTCGTATACGGCGCAGCAGCTTAAAAAATATTGTCCAAAGGACGCCGAAATCCATTTGTTCCGCCCGGCGGTCGCGGATGTCTTCGGCATTGGGAAAGCCGCCCCTCTTCCGAAAGACGCGAACGGCCCGATGCGATTGATTTCCATCGGAACGGTCGAGCCGAGAAAAAATCTTCGCTTCGCTGCCGAAGTGCGAAAGGGGCTTGAAAACATCCTGAAGCGCCCCGTCGAGCTTCACTTAGCCGGACGCGCCGGATGGAGCGACGATATCGACTGGCTGACGCAGCAAAAAAGAGTCCTTCTTCATGGTTATTGCACGAAAGATAAGGTGCGCGAGCTTATTTTGAATGCGGACGTTTTTATCTCGACCTCGAAAGAGGAAGGGCTCGGCCTTCCGCTGCTCGAAGTTCAGCACGGCGGCCTTTTTGTCGCGGCAAGCGATATCCCCGTCTACCGCGAAGTCTTGGGCGAAAGCGGATGTTTGCTGCCGCTCGACAGCGCCGAAAAAAGCGCGAAGCTTCTTGCGGAAGAACTGTCGCGCCCCGAGGCCGCAGCCGAACGGCGGCAGCGGGCGCTCGACAACGTCAGAAAATGGAACGACGCGGCAAAACGGGATAAAGAAGCGCTGAGAAGCGTTTTCTCGTCCTAATTACGGGTATCTTTAGGAGAATCCCATCCTTCCATCGACGTTTCCGGATAAGATTTCGGATCGAGCAACCGGTCGGCCACTTCCTCCCACGTCAGGCCTCTAACGCCTGCCGCATGTCCGTTTTTCAGAGCGGCCCGTATGGCAGAAGCTATCGATTCTCCGTCTCCCGGTTTATAGCCGAACCGCAACCGGCGGCCGCCGACAACCTCGAACGGGCAAACGGCGGGAACGCCGAAAAATTCGTACTGCGTCAGCTTCAGGGAAGTGTCTGCCAGATAGCGCGGAATGCTTTTTGTGAGATAGGGAGCGAGGCACAGCGAGGCATGCTTGATGTACGGCACCGTTTTCTCGAATTTCATTTCGTCATAAACGATGACGTTCGACGGCCATGCGGGCGGGCGCTGTCTTCCGCAACCGATGATATGGAACGTTACATCGGGGAAAAGAGCGGAAGCTGTTTCGACGAAACCGGCATCGAAGAGCATGGACCCGACGGAGACGGCATGAGCGCCGGGGCCGAAGGGAGAAGGGTCTCCATAATTTCCGATTGAAGGATCGATGCCCTGCGCGACAAAATAGAGCTTGGCTCCGGGCGCGAAGTCGGCGATCGTCAGGCGCGAATGAAGCCGGCTATAATCGACGAGCGTCGATATCCGATAAACGGTATCTTTGATATATTGAGCGACGTTGATAACGTCCAGCTCGTCCGAAGCGATATACACTTTTTTCGCGCGGGGATTGAGGCGGCAGGCCAAATCGAAAAAAACGACCGCCGTGCCGCTTTCGAAAAAAATCGTGTCGGCGTCTTTAATCCATCGCTTCATGACCGGCGGCGCCATAAGAGCATACAATTTGAAGGCGAGGGTTTCGAGGGGTCTCAGATAAGGTCTTCGCGTATTGAGGGGGTGAACGAGCGTCTTCCACAAAAAACAGTCGACGCCGTCGACCGTTTCGATCTTGTTGGCGCGGCTTGCAATGACGTGCCGCCCATCCGGCCGTTTTTTCGAAAGCCAAGAATAGCGAAGGGAAAAGAATCTAACCTTCCCCCGCTTCGCCAACTCGCGGGCGATAAAATGCATCGAAGCCTTTCGCGGCGTGCGAAAATCGTGTCCTGTCAGAAAAAGAAAATTATGTTTTTCCATGCCGGCTTCCTGCGAAGATTAACGTCGAAAATAGGGTTTTTGCCCCGACGAAAGATTAACCGATTATCATGAAGTTTTTCGGCATATCAACTTACTTTCCTTCAAAAAGAACGGCGAATCCCTTTTTGCCCTTTCAATGTCTCTCGCTTTCGTTATTATCTCTCTCGCTGTAGTTCTGGCCGGAATACTATATGTCGCACCCCCGTTCGGTAAAAATTAACGTTGCGACTGACTATATCGGTTGCAATCTTATAGCATTGCCGACAGCCAACGCCTTAAGCGTTGCTTAATGGTTTTCCAAAGAGAAATGCTGCGCCATCTGCCCCAGCACAAGTGAACGCCAATCGTTTCCTTATCTCTCACGGACGACAGGTTTCTCCAACGCAAAGCTGGATAGATAACCGAAGGAGGAAGAAAAGTTACCTGTTCTTCATGTTCTTTATGCCCTTTAAGAAAAAGAGATAGAGCGTGAGGTCCGCCAGCATAGACAACGTCCGTTTCGCTTTGGTTTTTCAAAGATTTTTTCTCGATTGTCTTAAGGAATATATTTTCAACAAAATCGCGCCATAAAGGAAACCCCTGCTCGGAAGCTAAAAACGCATTGCCGACCCTGTATCCGCCGCCGACCCTAGGAGCGTCCGCGTCCTCGATGCCAATAACGCAGCGATTGGACAAAAATCGGTTATCGAACGGCTTATAAATAATATAATCCGTATCGCAATAGATGCCGCCTTTATCGTAAAGATAAAGACATCTCGCTATGTCGGCGCGCGTAACGCCGCGCTCAAACCCATTATAAATATCGATATATTGCGGAAAGATTCGCCTCACAAAAGCAAGATTTTCGGCATCGTCCCAAAAAAGATGCTGAAAGTCCGGCATCATCTTCTTGGCCCGTTCAATAACATGAAGCTCTTCCCATGTCCGGGTATTGCTTGTCCTATGAATAATTTTCGGAATCACCGTCATATCCCCGTTATTGCGTAAATTAGCCCCGTCCGTCCAATTGCCTGCGTTCAATGAGGGGCTATCTATCGCATCCATATATACTTTTGACAAATACTATTTTATAACGAAAATTCCTTTTTTGGATTCATCGGGAAAACTGCGGCCTCCTCGGAATTAAAAATGCCACGCGCACGTTCCGTTAAAATCAATGTCATAGCCAATTACATAGGTCAGGCCTATGCCACCTTCATTGGCATAATCGTTTTCCCTCTTTATCTTCAATATCTTGGGGCGGAAGCTTACGGCCTTGTCGGCTTTTTTGTCGTCCTTCAAACATGGCTCGGCATGCTTGATATCGGCATGTCGCCCATGTTGAACCGCGAGATGGCAGCCGCCCGGGCGCGGGCCGAAAAATTGGCTACGTTCAGGCTTTTTTTGCGAAGCATCGAAATAATTTTTATGGGCATTTCCGTCGCCGTCGCCTTGACCATCTACCTTTCGAGGGACTGGATATCCCTGCATTGGTTAAGGGTCGAAACTCTGGATATTCGCGAGGTCGCCCAATGCGTCGGGTTGATGGGAACAATGGTGGGGTTGCGTTTTTTCACTACCATTTACCGCAGCGGCCTGACCGGTCTTGAAGGGCAAGTCGTTCTTAACAGCCTATCCGTTTTCTTCGCAACGTTGAGGTCTTTCGGCGCGTTAGCCGTCTTATCTTGGATCGGTACGGCGCCGCTGGATTTTTTTCTTTACCAGTTTGTTGTTGCGGTTCTTGAACCGTTAGTCACGGGAACGTTGTTTTATAAACGTCTCCCGCAGCCCCCTTTATCAAAGTGGCTTTCTTTTTCGTGGAAGCTTCTGCGCCCCACGCTGCCTTTTGCCCTCGGCAGCGCTCATGCAGCGGTCACTTGTATTATCTCCACGCAGCTGGATAAGCTTCTCTTGTCAAACATTCTCCCGTTGCACGAATACGGATACTTTGCCATTGCAGCATCTATCTCGTCCGGAGTCGCCCAACTTTCAAATCCCATCGGCAACGCCATCTTGCCGCGCATGGCCTTTCTTCTTTCGAGCGGTAATGAGCCCGCCATAAGAGACCTTTACAGAAAAGCAACGCAAGTCGTCGCCGCCATCATGTTTTCCGTAACGACGGCCGTCGCTTTCTGGGGAACGGAGCTTATCTACGCATGGACCGGCAACCACACAGCCGCCAATTGGGCCGGACCGATACTTTTTTGGTATATGATGGGAAACATGTTTTTCTCACTTGCGTCATTTCATTATTGTATTCAGTTTGCTCATGGCAATCTTCGGCTGCATGTTAAGGTCAACACCCTCCTGTTTTTAATAACCGCGCCCCTTATCTCGTTTGCCGCCTATAGATACGGCCCGCTCGGCACCGGATTTTGCTGGTTCATCATTCAACTTCTTTGTTTCATAGGCTGGCCTCTTGTCGTTCACCGCAAGTTTGCGCCGGGCTTACACAAAACATGGCTATTGAAGGATATTTTGCCCATCGCCGCCGGAACCGCTGTCGGCCTCTTTTTGGCAACACGGCTTCCAAGAGAAGCTTTGGCTAATTTATCGCGGCCCGTCTTATTCGCCTCATTATTCGGGCTAGGCCTTATCGTCCTCGCCTGCGCCGTAGCCGGAAGTTCGTATTTACGCCAAATCGGTTTTAGGCTACTCAAGAAAATAAAAGAGGCCTTTACATGAATCTCCCCTCGGAAGACGAAATTATAGGCAAGTGGCCGCAGCTTTCGCCGCCGCTCGTGACCCTTTTATGCGTAACTTACAATCACGAGAAATATGTCTCCCAGACGCTCGACAGTTTCCTTATGCAGGAAACGGATTTTCCCTTTGAGATTGTGATCGGCGAGGACTGCAGCACGGACAAAACGCGCGACGTCATCAAAGAATATCAGGAAAAATATCCACGGCTCATTCATCTGGTCACGGGCCCCAAAAACGTCAAGTTTGCAAACAATTTCAGCCGCGCCCTTGAATCCTGTCGCGGAAAATATATTGCCCATTGCGAGGGCGATGATTACTGGACAGACCCCAAGAAAGTCCAAATCCAGACAGATTTTATGGAAAAACACCCGGAATACGTCTTATGCGGGCACGGCGCCGTTAAGGCGCCATCGTCGGGGGTCCCTTACGGAGACATACTGCCTCATGGAAAATTTTTCTCTTCCATGCATTTAATCTTCTCTACCAAAATGGCGATGGGAAACCAGACGCGCTTCTGGCGCAACGTCATCCGGAAGCTGCCTCCCGAAGCATTGCATGTAACGACGGTCGATTTATTCATGTGGTCCATGCTCGGACATTTTGGCAAGGGCATATGTCTCGATGAAATCAAGCCGTCCGTTTATCGCATTAACGAAACATCCATATGGACGCCTCTTACGGAAAGGCAAAGACAAAAGCTCCGCATTCAGGCCTATTTCTGGATGTCCGTTTATTACGCTCGGCGCTTCAAACCTTTTTGTGCCTTCTACTTCTTCGCGGGCATGACTTACGTGATTTTAAAGCGCACGCTACGGGACTTGGCCAACGTATTTAAGACGTCTCGACAAACCGATTGACCAATGGCCGAACGCCCCAAAGCCGCCCGGCAAGAAAGAATCCTTTGCGGGCGCGTCACAGCGGCTTGTTATGGAAAGGCCGGACCGGAAGCGCAAGGGAGGCAAGCCGGGGCCATCGGGCCGCCGCGGCAACGCCTATCGGGACGAGAAGAAGGGGCAAGAGAAGGCCGACCAAAGCCCCCCCCCAAAGATGCAGCATCGCGTCCCCGACGCCGAGCTTAAGCAAAAACACCCTAAATCCCGCCTCGCAAATGATATGCGCGAGATACACGATCATGCTGTTCATGCCCAAGAAAAGGAGAAAATCCCGCGCGCGTTTAATATGCCTGTTTTCAATCGTCTTCGTATATTCGGAAAGACAGAGGACTATTTTATAAAACGAAACGACGCATGCGATCGACGCCGCATAAAACACAAGATTGGTCGGCGGCGCTTCAAGATGAAAAAGAGCGACCGCGCCGAGAAAGATGGGGGCAAAATAATAGCCTCCGGCCTTGGACGCCTCCCGCCACCGCGCCGGAAGAAGCATGCCTAATGCAAAATACGGGAGATTGACGAGCGCGGCGTTAACATATGGGATTTGGAAGTTTCTGTAAGAAATCCCGTCGAGGCCGACGCGATCGCCGACGGCGGCCAACGCCACCAGAAAAAAGCCGAACGCGCCGAACAACCATCGGCCGCGCTTTAATGAAAGAGCCGCCCCGGCCATAACAGATATGCAGAACAACGCCCACAAGAACCAAAACTGCTGTTTAGGAGGAAACGGCGCCGTCAGAACGTCGTGCAAACTCCATTTTTGATTGGCGCTTCCCGACACCGCGAATTGCAGGGCCGTTTGGAGATAGGACCATACAACGAGCGGCGCGAGCATTGTCTGCATCCCGCGCCAAACGAATTTTCCGAATCCCAGCCGGGCAAACACCGGCTCGGCGAACATGCCGGACAAAAAGAAAAACAGCGGCATATGAAACAAATAAATCGTGCGGTCGACCTCGCCCCAAAAGCCGCCGTCCGGCATGACGCCCGCCGTCACCAAACCGCGCAACGTATGAGCGAAAACGACCAAAGTAATGGCAAAGGCCTTGACGACGTCGGGGCCTTCCATCCTATGCGCGGGAGAGCAAGCCATGAAACCTCTTGTTCTGCTTTTGCTCCTCCAGAAGGCAGACCTTCTGGTAAAGAAATCCGCCGATGAACCAAAGCGGCGCGCTGACTTTGATCGTAAATATAGCCGCGCCGATCATCAGGTTGACGGCAATGAACAGGCTCGCTCCATAGGCGAAACGCTTGGTCTGTGTGTCGGTTCCCGCCACGATAAGAGATGTATATAACCAGTACATTATCGAGCCGAACACCGTCGACGCGCAGATTAGATACACATATCCGCTATCCGGAGTTTTGAAAACCGTATCAAGGTTGCCCGTAAGAAAAGATTGCACGTCAAGCTCGGACAACATCCACATCGTCAGCCCGACACGCCCTTCGAGGTCGTCCCCCCACCTCTCCGGCACAGCATCCGGATCAAAAACAAAAACCCTCGCAAAAATAAGCACGGCCGGGATCATCAGTATCTGCATTTTTGAGGGCAGCCTCGGAAATATCCAAAAACCGAAAAACATCAGGGACACAAAGGTCGATCCCGTTCGCGTATTGTTGCCTACGATGATGAGAATAATGGTGAAAAGAAAGAAGAGTCTGTCCCGTTTGACGAGTTTCTCCCAGAAAGTCGCCGTAAAAATGGAAAGGATCATCGAAAAATTGGCGAGCGAAACTTGTTCGAGAAAAACGGAACACAGCCTCGGAACGTCGAGGATCCCGAACGAAAACCGTTCGGGCGACGCCATGGCCCCGCCGAACAAGCCGTAGCCCATTTGGTTCATCAGGCCGCGCGTATCCTGATAATACGAAGCGGGGGCAAAAAGCTCGATAAAGACGCGCGTAAACCGAATTTCGAGAAAAATGCCCCCAAGAACAACGAGCGTTAAGATTCTGAACGTCTTGATAAGGCTTTTTTCGTCGCACAAACCTCCCAGCATCGCGAACAAAACGATGAGGGCCATATCCCGGATAAATTTGATGAAGAAAAATTCATTGTAGGCCATCACCAAAAGGCTGAAAGTGGAAATGGATATGAAAAAAAGGTAATGGACAAACGGCCGCTTGAGATTTTTGTTCTGCAAAACGATGTACGTCGCGCCCATAAGCACGATCAGAAGTTCCGTCAGCGTCACCGCCGCTTCGTTGATGGGCAAGCCGCGCGCGTTCAGGAAGGCCAAGAAAGCGTTGTAAAGAACGCCCATGAGCATGATTACGGAAGGCATGGGCAAAAAGCTCTTTTTCTTTCGCTTTTGAAAGACAGGGGTCTTTTTTTCGTTTCCGGACATCATGTTATAGCACGTTCAAATTCGGCCGGTTTTTTTGAGCGCCAACGCCCGATTTGCGCAAAAAGCGCTTTTCGACGCTTTCGAAAAAGGCTGGCCTTAAAGTTGTTTATCGTTTGCATGATCTCTTGAGCAATCTATAATATCCCCGTCATCGTAACAAGGCGTAACTTAACGAGTTTTTCATCCGGCCGATGGATTCACCTGCCATGCCCCCCTCTTCGCAAACGTCGCCCGAGACCTGCACCCCCGAAGACAAGGTGCTTGAGGCTATTCCGGGATGCGAAAAACCGGTTCTTGTCGATCTGGACGGAACTCTCTATTTGCAAAATTCGACTGAAGATTTCGTCGGTTGCGCTGCGCCTAGCCTTGTCGCCGTCGTTATCCT
>CAYUPD010000029.1:6855-11779 GCA_964446645.1 uncultured Rhodospirillaceae bacterium | reverse complement strand
TCGATAAAATTAATCTTAAAATAAAACTTAATACAACCATTGAGGAAGTACAGACTTATCAGGCAAAATTATCAAACGATTTCAGGCTTGCTGCTATTGGCGAACTTACCGAAGGCATAGTGGAAGATATAATGACTCCGCTTCAGGTTATTGTAAGCCAGATTGATATGATTGTTAACGAAAACAATGAAAGCGATGTAAAGAAAATAAAATCGCAGATTGCAAAAATTAATACTTCGATTAGCAGGTTAGTGAAATTTTCAAATCTTAATCAGAAGAATGTAAAAATTCAGCCATGCAATCTTAACGACTCGATTAACGAATATTACAACCTCGTTAAATCCACGTTAGAGAATAACAATTTTGAACTTGTGATGGATTTTGAACAGGATATTCCATCTGTATTGAGCCATCAGAATTATATATTCCAGATTCTTACTAATGTTATTGGGCTTATTAAAGCTAATTCGAAAGGTGAAGGCGGAATTATTGTCCAGACGAAATACAAGAACGATCAGATAATATTGAAATTGATTTCCACAGCCAATTTAAAACCTTATACCGAAAAGAATAAAAGTTCGTTTAAATCATCCGATCTTAATTTGCGCATTGTCGAAAATCTGATGAACAAGCACGAAGGTAATTATTTAATTGAAGCTTACGATACCGCAGGCTCGTCAATAACAATGAATTTTCCATTAAAGAGAAAAATAAGGCAATGAAAAAGATAAAATTTATTTCGCTTTTAGTATTATTTACAGCAATCATTTTTTCGCAGCAATTTGCAGATGACGATTGCGTTGAACAAATTCTTGAAGATAAAGCTGCAATAATTACAGCTGAAGAAACCGGAAAAAATCCGGAAAATTATCCCAAGCCCGAAATAAAAATAGCTGCGCCGTTTGTTCGCGATCCAAGCTTATTTGCCGGACTTTTTGTTTCCGTTCGCCGCAATAACTGCTTCCACCCTGTATTTCTGGCATGTTATTCCTCCGAAAAATTTCTCCAACTATGATCTCCTTCTAAAACTTCGTTATGGTTAATTGAAGGTTTTTTTCGTTGCTTCGCCTAAAATCTATCGGCGCTCAAATAACTTATCCAAATCCGCCTTTTTAAGCTCCACGTAAGTCGGGCGGCCGTGGTTGCACTGCCCGCTGTTCGGCGCGTTTTCCATTTGCCTCAACAGCGCGTTCATTTCGTCGACGTTCAATTTCCGCCCTGCGCGCACCGATCCGTGGCAGGACATCGTCGCGCATATCTTCTCAAGCTTCTTCTCCAACGCGCGGCTGTCTTCAAACTCGGCCACTTCGTCGGCCATGTCGCGCAGCATTCCTTGAACGTCCGCGTCGCCCAGCATCGCCGGAATCTCGCGCACAAGCACCGCGCCGGGCCCGAACATCTCGACGATCAGTCCGATTTCAGCCAACTTATCGGCGCACGCCAAAACGCGCCGCGCCGACGCCTCGTCCATCTCGACGACCTCGGGCACAAGCAAAATCTGCCTCTTGATCTTATTCTCGGCCAAGGCTTGCTTCATCTTCTCGTACACGATCCGCTCGTGTGCCGCGTGCTGATCGACGATCACGATCCCGTCCCCGGTCTGCGCGACAATATACGCTCCGAATACCTGCGCTACCGCCGCTCCTAATCGCCCGACGGATGATATGTCGATTTCGACAACGGGTTCCGAAACTCGCGCTTGCGGCAAGGATTCGCCGAACATCGACGGACGCGGCGAGGAATGCGCATAAGAAGACGAAAAACCCGACGTTCGCGCAGAAAATTGCGTTTGGACTCCTTCCGGCTGCATGCGCGCAAGAGCCTCCGGCGCGAGCGTGCTTGTCGTAAACTGCGCCGTATTCTCCAGCGCATGCCGAATGCCCGATATGACCGCGCCACGCACCCCTGCCGCATCCCTAAAACGCACCTCGGTCTTCGCCGGATGCACGTTCACGTCCACATCCCGCGCGGACACGGCGATAAACAATACCGCCAAGGGATACCGCCCCGACGGCAATAAGTTTCCGTAGGCCGCACGCAATGCCGATATCAGCACCTTGTCCCGCACGGGCCTTCCGTTCACGAACAAATGCAGGCCCCGCGCCGTCGCCGCATGCAGCGTCGGCAGCGACACATAACCGCCGATTTTAATTCCGCCACGGTCGATATCGACAACGGCGGCGTTTTCGACAAACTCCGCCCCCATCACGTCGCCGATGCGGCTTTTAGGATCGAGGCTGCGCGCGTAATGCGACGGCTTCTTATCGTCTTCTTGAAATGTAAATTCGACATCCGGATTCGCTAACGCCAAACGCTCAACCACCTCGCGCGCGTAGTCGCTTTCGGTCCGGGGCGTCTTGAGAAACTTGAGCCGCGCGGGCGTCGCGTAAAACAAATCTCTCACCTCCACGCGCGTCCCGCGCTCCAAGGCTGCCGGATGCGGGCGCGCCGCTTTTCCACCCTCAACATCCACCTGCCATGCGCCTTCCGCCCCTTTAGCGCGGCTTATCAGCGACATCCGCGACACCGAAGCAATCGACGGCAACGCCTCGCCTCGAAAACCGAAACTATGGATGTCCCAGAGATCGTCATCCGGCAATTTGGACGTCGCGTGCCTTTCAAGCGCCAAAAGCAACTCGTCCTTCGCCATCCCGCAGCCGTCGTCGGCCACGGAAATGAGCGCCTGCCCCCCTTCGCGCAACGTTACGGCAATCTTAGTCGCCTTCGCGTCAAGCGCGTTCTCCACAAGCTCTTTCACGGCTGCGGCCGGACGCTCGACGACCTCGCCTGCGGCGATGCGATTGACAAGAGACTCGGGTAAACGGCGGATGCTCATGGCGGCAGGATAACCGCGAATGCCCTTTTTTAACATCGAATTTTACGCTTAACGCTGGCCTTTATTTTCCCTGCATTTCCTCGATTAACGCCTTTTGATCGTCGTCGAGGCGCGCTCCCGTAAAATTCGCCGTCGATAAATCGGCGCCTGTAAAATCCGCCCCCAACAATACGGCGTATGACAAATCCGTATGATCGAGCTTCGCCTGCCGAAACCGCGCACCCGTCAAGTCCGCATAGCGAAGATTGGCGTTCGCCAGATTGGACGCAATCGTTCTTCCCTGCGGCGATATAAGCGGCTCGAAATGCGCGTCGCGCAAATCCGCGTTCGTCAGCCGCACCCCGACCATGTCGACACCGCGAAAGTCGGCTTTATATCCGGATACATGCCTCATGTCGGCTCCCGCCAATGACGCGGCCTGCATCTGCGTTTCCGTCAAGTCGAGGCCGTATAAAACGGCTCCCTCAGCGTTGAGCAGCGCCAGCCTCGCAAAGGCAAACAGCCTCGTCCCGCGCATGTCGTGCCCGCTGATGTCGAGCTGCGCCCCCACCGCCCCGTCCGACGACACCCACGCCTGATGCTTGCGGAAAAGCTCCTCGAGCGCCTCGGGCAGATCCTTGGCCGTCGGCCCAACCGGCAGGTTCGTCATCGCATCGATCAAATTCGCCTGTTGCAGACTCGCTATATTAAGCGCCGCATTCACCAAAACCGCGCCGCGCATGTTCACATGCGACAGATCGCACTGGCTTAAATCCGCCCCTTCGAGATTCGCTCCCGAAAAATCGGACCCCTCAAGCCGCGCACGAACAATCTTGCACCCGGCCATCGTTGTGTCGCTGAACTTCGTACCCACCGCCACGGCCCCGGCCAAGTGCGCGTTCGTCAAATTCGCGCCGCTGAAATCCGCTCCTCCCGCGTCCTCGGCCGGCCAATCTTTGTGCAACGGCACTATGTCGCCGTTCTCTTCCGTTCCGGCCAAAAGGCCTTCCCTCAAGTCCGCCCCCTCCAGCTCGGCCGCAATCAGGTTCGCACCGCGCAGGCACGCGCCGCGCAAATCCGCGCGTATCAAAGACGCCCCCTGTAAATTGCAAAACCGCAGATCCGCTCCGAAAAAATTGCAGTAGTCGAGCTTCGCTCCCGCCGCGTTCGCTCCATTCAGCAAAACACCCGTCATATCCGCATACGACAAATCGTAATTTCGTATGTCAAAACCCGATAAATTATAACGCGATAGCACGGCTCGCGCTCCGCCGACACGCGCCGATAAAAACATTCCGTGTTTACGCACAAGCTCGTCTAACTCGTCCTGCGTCACATCGATCAGCCGCGCGTTTTCCTCGTGTGTCATTTTTTCCCGCAGAACTGGCCCGAAAATCGTAATTTTCCCCGCGAACCTTTAAAGAAATCTTACAATCGAAAAAGAAGGGCAATGCTTTGATGCCGCTGGATTTTCTCCTACCGCAGGAGGGTCTTGAAGAAACACCCGACAACGCCGCTTTCGCCTCCACACTGCGCAACCTTATCCAAGTCCTTGGCGATCCGCTTGCCAAGCTCGACCCCGGGCTGGTCGAACGAATTGATATTCCACACGACACCCTGGACAAAAACTTTATGCTCATAAAGAGCAAGCAGCATTCCGAGGCAATGCGGATCCAGCCGGTCAAGCTCAATCAAACTCGACGGCCTGTTGCCCGGATATATATCCTGCGGCTTCGGCGCATTCGCCTGCCCGAAAGCGAGGGCTCCCATCTGCGCCGTAAGATTCGATAAAACCGCCCGATGGTGATCGAGCTTTCCTAAATCGTCTTCGCCGACCGCTATAAAATCCGCCGGAATAACGTCGCTGCCCTGATGCAGGCATTGATGGAAACTATGCTGCCCTGCCGTGCCGCATTCCCCAAAAACAACCGGCGCCGTCCCGTAATCGACCGGATGACCTTCGCGCGTCACCGATTTGCCGTTGCTTTCCATCTCTAGCTGTTGAAGATAACGCGGAAAATCCCGAAGCCTTTCGGCATACGGCAAAATCGCCAGCGCTCCGCTCCCCAGAAAATTGCGGTTCCATATCCCAAGCAGCGCCATAAGCAC
>CAYUPD010000029.1:5417-6845 GCA_964446645.1 uncultured Rhodospirillaceae bacterium | reverse complement strand
CACGGGCATGTTCGATTCAAGCGGCGCTTCCTGAAAATGCTTATCCATCGCCGCCGCGCCGGATAAAAACTTTTTAAAGTTCTCATTGCCGACCGCCAGCGCCACGCTCAACCCCACCGCCGACCACACGCTATACCGCCCTCCGACCCAGTCCCACATCGGAAACATATGGTCGAGCGAAATCCCGAACTTCTCGACTTCCCGCGCGTTCACCGACACCGCCACAAAATGCCGCGCCACCGCATCCTCTCCCAGCTTTTCAACAACCCACCGCCGCGCACTCTGCGCGTTCAGCAGCGTCTCCAACGTCGTAAACGTCTTGGATACGATCAAAAACAACGTTTCTGCCGGATCTACCTTTTGCAACACATTTTGCAGATCGAACGCGTCCGCATTCGCCACAAAATACACCTCGATCCCCGATGAAACCCCTCTTAAGGCCTGCGTCGCCAAGCGCGGCCCTAAATCGGAGCCGCCAATCCCTATGTTCACAACCGTCCGGATCGGTTTGCCCGTCGCGCCTTTCCACTGCCCGCTTCGGACGCTCTCGACAAACGCCGCTACGCGTTGTTGCGTCTTGCGGACTTCGGGCATCACGTCCACGCCGTCGACCAATATCGGCTCGCCGCCCGCATGCCGCAGGGCCGCATGCAGTACCGCACGGCCTTCCGTTTTATTGATCTTGTCGCCCGCAAACATCCGCGCGCGCCAATCCTCGACGTTCTGTTGCTTCGCCAACGCCATCAACAGCGTCAGCGTTTCGTCTGTAACGTTCTGAAATGCGTAATTAAATCTCAACCCTTCGAGCCTGATATCGCATTTCTCAAGCCTGCCGGGTTGGTGCAGAAGGTCTCCCAGAGACGGCTTCTTGGCGTCGCGATGGCGAAGAAGAGCTTTCCATGCCGGAGTCGAGGTCAAATTCATTGCTTTACCGCTTCTTTCACAAGGGCCGGAGGCGCACCTTTCGGCTCGCCCACTAAAACTAGCGCCATTTTATCCGGATTAAAGAAACGCTCAAGCACTTCCGCTATCTCTTTCCCGGAAACGCCGCGTATAATGTCGCTATAACGTTCCATATAGTCGCGGCCCAGCTTCTCACGCTGCATATACGCCAGAAATCCAGCTATTTTATCCGTCGATGTCAGCCCAAGAGGCATCGAGCCGGTCAGATAGTCCTTGGCCGCCTTTATCTCCCCTTCGGCAAGGCCTTTCTCGTATAAACCCCGCATTGTCTCGCGAATAACCTGCAGAGATTCGCCCGCCTTCGGATTGTCCACGGCCGCACCCCCCACAATCAACGCCGCATGCCTCGACGGCGGGTTCATGACCCCCAAGGGAGTACCGACCTGGCAGGCATTCTGGGACAACTGGGAACGGTACGACAACGCAATCAAGAAAGACGACGAATACGTCATCAACGGACTAGTC
>CAYUPD010000029.1:0-5407 GCA_964446645.1 uncultured Rhodospirillaceae bacterium | reverse complement strand
GTCGAGATGCCGTATGTCAGGCCTTTCTCTTCTCTAACCCGCTTCATCAGTCGCGAGGTAAAGCCGCCTCCGCCCAGCGCATAATTGACGATCTGCGCGGCGTAGAATAAAGAATCCGAACGCTTCGGCCCCGGCATCGCAAACAATATCTCGGTTTGCGTGCCTTCGCGCGGCACGAGAATCGTCGGCCCTTTCTCTTTCAAGAAAACGTCGGGAACTTCCCTTAATTTCGCGCGCTCAGGAAGACTTCCGAATATATCATCAAGCGCCGACTCAAGCTCGGCGGGCGTTATGGCTCCCGCCGCCGCCACGATCAACGTATCCCGCGCCAGATGCCGGGCGGCAAAATTCTTTATATCCTTACGCCCGATCGCGGCCAGCGTTTGCTCTGTCCCAAAACGGCGCTGGCTGTACGGATGCCCCTTGTATATCTCGGACAACAGGGCGTTCCGCCCTTGCCAGTTGGGATCCGAATACTGCCGCCGAATGCCCGACAATTGTTGCGCTCTTAAACGCTCGATTGCCTTATTATCGAAACGCGGCGACGTTAAAGCCAATCTCAACAGTTCGAAGGCCTCTTCCTTGTCTTCGGCCAAACATTTCAATCCGCCCGTGATTTCATCCCTTCCGGCCTCAAAACCAAGCGCTATCGAACGATCCGCCAGCTTTTGCTGAAACGCCGCCGAGTCGTACTTGCCCGCGCCCTCGGTCAACGCTTCGACCGTCAGCGTCGCAAGACCTTGCTTGTCCTCCGGGTCTTGCTCGACCCCTCCCTCAAACAAAAATTGCAGCGCGACAACCGGCAACCTGCGATCTTCGACAAGCCACGCCTTAACGCCCGACTTCGGCCCCGTCACCTCCTGAACGTTCATGGCTCGCGCCGAAGGCGAAACGACGACGCCTAAAATCAGAAATACGGCAAGATATTGTCTCATCTCTCCTCCGCTTCCGGCTTAACAGGCAGCGCGGGCAAAAGTGCGCCCATGATCTGCCGTTTCTCAGCCACCAACGAACGCAGAGCGGCATTTACCCTCTCGGGCGTTACGGCGTCAATGCGCTCGGGCCACGCCTCAACATCCGCCACGCCATGCCCCGTCGTTAGCGCCATTCCGAACGCGTAGCCGGGCATCGAAAGCCCCTCGCGCGCAAATATCGCCGCGCGTTGCAGCCGCTTCTTGGCTTCATCGACGGATTTTGCGTCCACACCTCTTTGGGCCAGCTTCTTTAACGCCGAACGCAGGATTTCTTTGAGCTTCGATGCCGAGACTCCGGAACGCAACGATGCCTGAACGGTAAAACCCGTCTCTCCTCGCGCATCCGGATCGTAATCGACATTGACGCCGCTTGCCACTTTGAGCCCGGCCACAAGCTCTTTATACAAAATTCCGACTTTCCCTCCGCCCAGCACCTCGGCCAAAACTTCGTAGGCGTAGGCGGCCTCGCCCTTGGCCGTCGCATAGGACGGCGCGACAATCCGCCAGACAATCTCGGCTTGCTCGACGCGCTCGTCCCGAGCCTCAAAATCTTCCCCGTCCGGCTGCGGCGCAGAACCAACGGCGCGGCGAGCCGGAACTTCCCGCGCAGGCACGCGCCCATACGTCGCCGCCGCAAGAGCCTTCACCTCCTCGACCTTGACGTCCCCCGATATCACAACGACCGCGTTATTCGGCGCGTAATGGGTTTCATAAAACTTCCGCGCATCCGATGGCTTTAGCCCTTCGATATCCCGCGCCCATCCGATGACCGGGCGACCGTACGGATGATTTGGCATAAATTTATTCTGAAGGTCTTCGACAAAACGTCCCTCGGGACTGTTGCCTGTGCGCTGCTGCCGCTCGCGCAAGATCACTTGCAACTCGGGCGCGGCCGTCTTGTCCTCTATACGAAGATTTTGCATCCGGTCGGCTTCCATCCGCATGGCCATCCCTAGCCGATCCGCCGCAACTTTTTCGTAATACGCCGTGTAATCGCGCGACGTAAACGCGTTATCCTCTCCGCCTTGCGCCGCAACTGCTTTGCTGAACTCGCCCGGACCTATCTTCTCAGTCCCGCGAAACATCAGATGCTCGAGATAATGCGCCAGGCCCGTTTTGCCCGGCTCTTCGTCCCCGGAACCTACCTTATACCAGACCATCTGGCTTACAGCCGGCGCAAGCCGATTGGGCACGACCACTATATGCAGGCCGTTAGGCAGCGTAAACTCTGTCGGATAAAAAACGGCGGCGCTCGCAATCCCCGTCGTTGCAGCCCAAAGCCCAAAAACGAGGAACGGCGCCCATGCCCGCATCACAAGCCCAGCCACCCGCTTTTTTGCTTTTCGATCACCGGCGTCGCCCCGGCGTTAAGAGGCTCGTTCTTCTCCTTCGCATTCTTGAGCCGCTCGGCTTCTGCCTTGGCATCGACAATCGTGCCGGGCTTCTTTTCTGAATCCCAACTCAGTAACTGCCGCACAAGATGCTCGGAGGCCACCGTTTTTTGCGCCGACTCGCGATTGACAACTTCGCGAATGTTTGGATCGGCCTTCACAGCTCCGGATGACTCTAACAGAGCTTTCTCTGCCGCTGACGGCGCTTTGCCCTGTGCGGCTCCCTTTTTCTCAAACAACGCGGCTTGAGCTTGTTGATCGGCCTCAATCGCCTGAGGACGCGGCGCTCCGGGACGCGGCGGACGCAACCCGTAATCGGGCGGCATCGACAAAGGCGGACGATCCACTACCGCAAATTCATCCGGCGGATTGCGCCCAAGACCCAAGCTCTGGCGCATTTCGCCGCACGCCGCCAGAGACATAGCCGCTATACCCAAAAGAACGAAAGAACGTGACAGGGACATGTGGTGCTCTTGAACAATGTAGATTGCGCATCAAGACGGCTGAAACCGTCACTTTCCCCTTACAATACCATCTATCAGGAGAAGCGCAACGCCCGTGACGATCGCGGCATCCGCTATATTAAAAGCGTACCAATGGTAACTGCCGTAGTAAAAATCCAGAAAATCGACGACCGCTCCATACCGAAAACGATCAATTGCATTGCCAACCGCTCCGCCCATCAAGCCGCCCAGCGCTAAAGCAACCGTAACCGACGTCGTCCGGTAAAGCCATCGCGCCAGAAAAAACACGATAATCAGGGCAATCGCGATAAAGAGGTACGGCAAAAAACGCTCGCGCCCATGATTAAACAGGCCAAACGTCACGCCTTTGTTCCATACCAAAACAAAATTCAGAAACGATGTAACCGGAACCGTCCGGTGCACATCCGTCAACCGATCCAAAATAAACCATTTGCTAAGCTGATCGACAAGGCCAACGAGGGCCATGGCGTAAAAACCTATTATCGCGCGATGCCGGGGCATGTGCCTTCACCCAAAACTATGAAACCTCGGCAAAGGCTAGTGGAAAGACCCAAAAGGGTCAATCAGAAGAACTCAAGACTTGCCCCTCCGGAGACATACCGTAACGGCAAATCTTCCAAGGAAACGAAGCATTCTTCGCTCCGGGAATAAATGCATACACTTGGGCATTCCCCGCAAATTCAAAGGAATGCCCATAATGCATCATAAAGGCGCGAATAACACCCGCATGAGTTACAATGAAGATCGCGTTTGCAGGCAAACTCAATATTTCTTCGAATCCGGCCATCACTCGCCCCATAAACTCCTCAGACGTTTCCCCTTCAGGCGGAGAGAGTCCGGCGTCGCGGCGCATGATCCATTCTTTTAAAGATATTCCAGCCCATCCTCCTATATTCTGTTCCGCAATCGACGCTCGCGATTGCATCGGAAGGCCATAGTTCTGGTTCAATATCTCGGCCGTTTCTTTTGCACGCGAAAGAGGGCTGTGCACGATCAACTCCGGCATCCGAGGAAGCGCTTTTAATATTGGCTTTGACGCCTGAGCCTGCTGACGACCTTTTTCCGTCAGTGGCGTGTCCAAAGAACCGGCAACGACCCCTCGGGCATTCGCTTCAGTTTCGCCGTGCCGCATCAAATAAAATGGTTTTGCCGGAAGAATCGCCATTAAGCGGCCGTCATACGCGCCGCCGTAACGGGCCGATCCATATTTTCTCCGATGAAGACGCCGTTCGCATAGGCATCGGTGAGTTTTTGCCATCTCGCCTGTAATTTTTCGCCTTTCAGTACAGGCTTAATGCCTAAAAGATTACGGACTTCCGTTTGGAGAACATTCTGATCCCTCCAAAAATTTATGATGTGATGCCCGACGCCTTGTACCGTCTCTACAGTCGCCTGCGGAATAAGCATCTTAAGATAATATACGAACGGCCGTTCTTTCAGAAGATCTCCCTCGAGATTCTGTCCCTGAAGAATTTTGACTCGAATGTTTTCCGGGTAGGGCTCCACTTCAGGCAAACACCACGTATTGCAAAACTTTTCAAAATCCTTCTGAATTCGATGGTCTTCAACCGCATCAAGCGTGGCAATCGAATATATCGACGGAGAAATAAGAATGACTTCATCGGCAACATATTTTCTGGCCAGCCTTAGGCAAAGCTCGCATCCAAGAGAAAAACCAAAAAGAACGAGTCTCTTTATCTGGCGTTGTTGCTTCAAATCATATAAGAACTCGGGCAACACATAATAATCTTCCGTCATGTTCGCCAAATTGTAATCGCCTTCGTAAACAGACCGGATATATAAAATATCCGCATTGCACCCGTTTAAAATGTTCCACAAAAATGCCGGGTGTTGATCGGTAGATATATGGGCAGGCCGATTCCCTTTCCGCCCAGGAAAAGAAACTATCAACGTTTTTTCGTCCGCGCTTTTAGCCGCCGGGCAATAGCAATATTCGAGATAAGGCTTCTTCGCCCCGCTTCCTTCGCACAATACCGTCATTTGCGCCCCCCCACCTTCGGTGCCGGAGGGTCTTCAGCAACTGCCCACGCAACATTAAAAGCCTGACGATAGGCCTCCGCCAATGTCGGGGACTGTAACAACACAACATATGGAGGATTGTTATGAACAAACGAAATAAGCGCGAGATAATCTCCAAACGCCCAAAATCCAGTCGGCGATATGCCCCCCTCCGGCTGTACTTTAAAAACAGAAAATAACGGATGTTGCATGTATTCGCTCTTCGACGCCAAAATCCGGAACTTTTTGATTTTGCCTGCATCAAATAATTCTTTCACGCGCTTGTAATGCTGTTCCGGCTCTTTTCTGTACTTATCCAGTAAACTTTGGTCCGAAACACTCAGACATACGTCGCAATTTCCGTTCTGCTTCAAATAGCGATATAGAAAATCATAAAACGCATCAAAACGTTCCGGCCCTTCATAAATCTCAACTCCGGTCGGTTTGAATTTAACCCCTTGGCTTTCCGTGAACTCAATTCCTTTTTCCGAAAATACGCGAACGATATCCGCCAGCGTTCCCTCGCGCGGATGCACAG
>CAYUPD010000028.1:5366-12018 GCA_964446645.1 uncultured Rhodospirillaceae bacterium | reverse complement strand
GTCGGCGCGCACAGACCCCGCGTTCGACGAATTGACGGCGGCTTCGACGTTTAATACGACACGCGCGTTTTTGGTCGATACCCAATCTTCGGCGGAAAGATCGAATGAAACCGCATCGTCGGGCTTTTGCTGGTCTTGCGCCCAAGCCGTCGGAGCGGCGAGCAAAACGGCAAAAATCGAAACGGAAACGAGGCGGAGAAGCATTTTATCCTCCATAAGGGGCGGGAAGACGACGCCGCAGAGTTTACTTCCTATCGCCCTTGCCGCGCAACCCCTCGTTTATCTGTTGCGCCGACTGAGCGAGAAACGACTTGATTTTCTCGGGAAGCTCGACTGCCGAAAAATCGGCATCCTCACCCGCGTTCGTCGTCGGGACAATCGCCGTAAGATCGGCGTCCGTGCCCGCAAAAGCAGGCATATCCTTGGCTGCGTAGCTTTGCCGCTCGATGTTCTCAATCTCGTACTGATCGCCTTCGTGCAAGGGCGGCATACTCGCGCGCTCGCCTGCCGATAACCCATTGTCAAAGAAAGACGTCTCGGCGCTCTCATACTTTTCGGCGGGCGAATCCTGCGCCGCCGTAGACGATCCTTTTGCCGCCGTCGGCGCTTTCTCAATCGAAACGACGCTCGCCGCTCCCATTTCAATCGCCGACAGACCTGCCTTGGCTGCCCCTTTTACCGCCTTCACCATCGCGGTAATTTCGGGCGTCTCCTTTGCCGCGTTGCTTGCTCCGGCCGCCGTCCATTCCTTGTTCTTGAGGCGCGATTCCAGCTCAAGCGCAATCCGATCGCGCGCTTCGGTCGATTTTGTCACTCCCGGTACAGGCAGCATCCGGTGCACGCGCAACGCCTTGGCTCGGCCGGGTTCGGAGTAGAACATCGAAACTTTGTGCGCCCAATCGCCGAAGATCAGGTACGCTTCGCCTTCGCGTAAGCCGCGCAAGTGATCGTAGCACAACCGGCTGCGCATATTGAGCCCCGCGCTGCGGTCATCGAGATAGGGCATGTTCATGAACAGGCTGCTGACCGAATTGTTGTTAGCCTGGAATCCTTTTGTTTCCATGACCCACGATTGGCCGCCGTGACGTTCAATAAAGTCTTTCGTGTCGGTCGGGTCTTCGACGCGGCCGATGATCTTCAGATTACAGTTGCCGACGATGGACTTGGCTTCCTGCTTGACGCGCTTTTCCATCGACGGCAAGTCCTGCGCCGCGAACACGAGGGAGAACCCGAGAGAGCGCGCTTGCGCCGCCATGACGGCCATGCCCGCCGCCGTATAATACCCGACTTCGTCGAATACGGTCATAAAAGAAGAACTTGAATACGTCTGCTTGCTGCCGATGGCGTTTTCCCAGCTTCCTTCGACGGTATTGCCCAACGTTGCGCCCATCATGCCTTTGAGGCACGCGGCGACGATTTTGCCCAAGTTGGCCGCTTCTTCGCCGGACTTTTCAAGCGCCGGAATCAGAACCACCATGATGCGGCGGTTCAGCACAACGTCCAAAACATCAATGTCGGCTAACTGCGCTTTGAATATATAGCCATATTCGTCGGCCAGAGATTGCATCGAGCGCGTAAACTGCATCGACAGGTAGCCATGCTGCTGACGCGCAACTTGCAAATCGTACATCGGCTGGTCGGGCGAAGGCGGGCGCTCATTGCCCTCGTCGTCGAACGCCGCGGCGACATAGCCCGGCAGCGTGTTGAGATAGCCTTCGAGTGCATGAATAATGCGCGCGGGCATCGTTTGATCGCGCGAAAGACGGATGATCGGCTGTAATTCAAGATGATCGCGCACGACGCCGACGTCGAGCAGCATGCCTTGCTTGTCGCGTTTGAACGTCAGCGCCGGCATCAAGGCGAACATCAAGGCGACCGCGCGCTCTTTCCACATCGCGTTGTCGCCGCCCGCATCAGGCATCAGGTTAACGATCAGGTTCGCGAGGTATGACGCCGAGCCGTTGGCAAACGGGTTCATCGTGTTCGACATCGAGCCGTCGTCCGAGTTCCCCGTCATGTAGTTAAGAACCAGAATGTCGTCGTCGCGCCCGAAACGCCGCGTCAACGAATAAAGCGATGCCCACAAATCCGTATCCGCTTTACCGTCGGTATACGAAAAGCCAGACCCCCAGCACAGCGCATTGGCGACCATCGACTTCAGGCCTTCGGTCTTGCCCGAACCGGTCGTTCCGAGAAACAGGATATGCGTGCGCGCGTCAGTGTTTGTGAGCCACATTTCGTGGCCGTGCTCGTCGTCGTCCTTGTCGTCCACGTTGCCCAGATACAGAATGCCCGAGGCTTTGCCCGCTCCGGATTTGCCGGGCGCCGGATTGTGCGGATCGGGCAAATTCGAATAAGCCGGAAGCTTGAAGGGCAGGGAGAACTTTTGCTTTAGCGCCCAGCGAAAATAAAAATATAGCGGTATCGCCAGCATATCGACAAAAGTCAGGGCGTCAGTCGGCGCGATAAGCAAAAATGCCGCCGGGCCAATCGCGATAGAGGCGAAAATTTCAGGCTTGCGTAGCCATAGCCCGCACCGCACCGACGCCGGGCGCACGTCGCGGAACATATTCCGCCAAGGGACTTGGTGTTTGTTTAAAATAACAGGCATTGTCGTCGCCCTAAATTCCCGAAAAGAATGACTTGTTCTAAACGGGCAAAGATTAACCGAAAGCAAAACCGGAGTCTTGCCCGTTTACCCTTATTTTTTGGTTAATTTAAAGGGTTTTCTTCGCAAAAAGTCCGAAATTAACGAATGCCGATAACAAAAATCCCTTTTTCGTCGGCTAATTCCTTAACTCGCTCGTAATCAATCAACAGACTCCGTCCTGCTTCTGCCGCTATGCCACTCAATCCGGCCTCCGCCGCCATCTCGATCGTTTGAGACCCAATCGTCGGCAGATCGAACCGGTCGTCCTGTTGCGGCTTCGACAACTTAATCAAAACGCCGCCTTGCCCTTCGCGCTTCAAATCCTTGCAGCGCGCAATCAGGGCGTCCGTTCCTTCAATCGCTTCGACTCCGAGGACGATCCCTTGTTGCACGACGACGGCTTGGCCGACATCGACTTGTCCCAGCGCTCTCGCCACGGCAAGGCCGCGCGCGATATCGGCCTTGGCCTGAGAATTGGGCGCCTGCTTGCCCAGCACCCCCTCGCGCATCAGGATGCCGCCTAAGATGTCCTGCACGCCGATAACGCGCACGCCGCATTCTTTTTCGATTGCGTGGCCGATAGCGCGCAGCAGGGCGTCATCGCCCAGAAGATGCAGGCCTATGTCGGTCAGCACCTTTAATGCCGTCCAGTCGGGCTTCAGCTCTTTTATGGAGGGCCGACGTACGCGCCCGATCATGACGACGTCCGTTATTTTTTGAGCGGCGATAACCTCCCGGAATTGACCAAACGCGCCGAGCGGCAGCCATACATGAGGCGCATCTGACGCGATGCCTTCATCGGCTTGCCCTTTAAGGCAGATGACAAAGAAATCACGGTTCTGCAAACGACACGTATCGATCACGCGCCGTGGGGCCATGCCGCCGCCTGCGACAATACCGAGTTTCGATGATGGGGAAGCGTCCATGGTTTTACTTTATTCCTTTAAGCTTTTTTCGACAACCTCGACCGTGTTCGGCGAGAGTTTGTTTCTCGACAAGCTCGGCGCGCATCAGCTTTTGCCTGTCTTTTGTGTAATCTCTCCATTGAGCGAAGCTCTTGACCAACCTTGCTGCGCTGAGCGGGTTCAGTTTGTCAATTTTTAGCGCCATATCCGCGACAAAACGATATCCTTGGCCCCCTTTCGCGTGGAAGCCGATGCCGTTGGCCGCAAAAACGCCGATAAGGGAAGAAACGCGGTTCGGGTTTTTGATCGTGAAGGCGGGATGTCGTGTCAGTTGGCGCACGGTCTTGGGTACATCGGTGCGACGGGCGGCGGCTTGCACGGCCAGCCATTTGTCCATAATCGTCGGAACCTTCTTCCATTTGCGCTCGAAGATGCGGAACGCTCTCTCTCGTAACGGCGAGTTCTTGTCCGACAAAATACCCAGCCCCGCAACCTGGTCCGTCATGTTCTTCGATTCTGCGGCTTGGCGGAATACACGGCGAAGAACCTTGGGGTCTTCCGTTGCCGCAAGATAGGACAGGCAGAGATTTTTCAATTCGCGCCGCCCCATCGTCGCTCCGTCCGAGGCCGTCTCGCGCACGGTTTTGGACAATCGTGCATATTCGCGCGCAAAATCTCCACGCAGCCGCCGCGCGATGCGTTTGATCAGCGCCTTGCGCGCCGCGAAGAGACAATCCACGTCGATAAGTTTCCCTTGCGCCTGCAACGCGACGCCGAGTTCGCTCTCGCTCGGCAACGACAACACCATGGATTTGAATGAGGGATCGAGTTTTTTATCCCGCAAAACGTCGCCCAGCGCTTCGATGAACGACGTATCGTCGATTTTGGGATCAAGCAGGCGTTCCGTGGCCAGCTTGAAGCCCGCTTCCCAGCGGCTGAAGGCGTCGCTGTCATGCGCCAAGAGAAACAAAAGCTCGTCGTCCGTATAGGCATAATTAAGCCGCACGGGCGCCGAGAAATCGCGCAAAAGCGACAGAACAGGCTTCGTGCGGACGTTTTCGAAAATAAAGACCTCTCTCGCTTTTTTGATCGATAAAACGCGCGGGCGAACGATGTCTCTCCCGCTCCGGTCGAGAAAGCCCACGGCAAAGGGAATGTGCAGCGGCTTCTTGACCGGCTGCCCCGGCGTCGGCTTGCATGATTGCCGCACGATAAGCGTCAGCGTTTTGGCCTCTGCGTCGTAGCGGCTCGAAACGTCAAGAACCGGCGTTCCGGCCTGCTTGTACCAAAGCATGAATTGCTTGAGGTCGATCTTGTTCGCGTCGCTCATCGCTTTGACGAAATCGTCGCATGTCACCGCTTTTCCGTCATGGCGGCGGACATAAAGAGCCATGCCCTTGTTGAATCCCTTGCGGCCGACGAGCGTTTGAATCATGCGCACGACTTCGGCCCCCTTGTCGTAGACCGTCATCGTGTAGAAATTATCGATGGCCTTGTAGCGGTCGGGACGAACCGGGTGCGCCATCGCTCCCGCATCCTCGGCAAACTGACGGCGGCGCAAATCGCGTACGTTCTCGAGCCGCTCGACCGCTATGGAGTGCGCGTCGCCCATGTATTCCTGCTCGCGGAAAACGGTCAGGCCTTCCTTGAGGCTTAGCTGAAACCAATCGCGGCATGTAATGCGGTCGCCCGTCCAGTTGTGGAAATATTCGTGCGCCACCACGCGCTCGATAAAGGAGATCGTCGCGTCCGTCGCCGTTTCGGTGCGCCCCAAAACGCAGGTGTCGTTGAAAATATTGAGGCCTTTGTTTTCCATCGCTCCCATATTGAAAAAGGGCGTCGCGACCATCATAAAACGGTCGAGATCGTACTCGAGATCGAACCTCTTCTTGTCCCACGCCATCGATTTTTTGATCGCCGCGAGGGCGAAGCCCGTTTCGCTCTTTTTGCCGGGCTCGACGTATATCTCAATCGGGATTTTGCGGCCCGATTTCGTTTTGTAATGCGTCGTCCGCTTGTCGAGCTTGCCTGCGACCATGGCGAACAGATAACAGGGCTTGAAAAATGGGTCTTCCCATACGGCGAAATGGCGGCTTGTTCCTTCGTTCCCCGACTTAATCAAATTGCCGTTGGCGAGGAGGATTGGATATTTTTTCTTGTCCGCATGGATTGTAACGCGGAACTTAGCCATCACGTCCGGACGGTCGGGATAATAAGAGATGCGGCGAAAACCCTCCGCCTCGCACTGGGTTGAGAGCATGCCGCCGGAGGCGTAAAGCCCGGAAAGCGTCGTGTTGTTGTAAGGGTCATGCGTGCTGATGATTTCGACAACGGCCTTGTCGGGCATGCCGGGAATCGTGAGGCCGTGCGGCGTGAGTTTGTAGTCGCTTTTCTTGAGAACACGTCCGTCTATGGCGATGCGGGCGAGCTTTTGGGCTTCGCCGTTTAGAAATAACGGGGCTTTCTTGTTTTTGGATTTGCCATTGCGCACGACCTTGAGCCGCGACGAAACTTTGGCGTGATCCTTTTGAATGTCGATGTCGAGATCGGCTTTGCGAACCAGAAAATCAGGAACTTTGTAATCGACCAAGCGTACTTCTTTAACGGCCATTCGTTGCCATCCTTAGATCATATTGAGTTGCAAACGCGCTTCGTCCGACATCCGCGACATGTCCCATGGCGGGTCCCAGACGATATCGACCGCGACTTTATCAACTTCTTCGAGAAAAGAAACGGCCTCTTTGACGCGCAACGGTATTTCTTCGGCAATCGGGCAGTTGGGAGACGTGAGAGTCATCACGATTTTAACGTCGTATTTGCCGTTTTCCTTCGCCGTTACGTCGATGTTATAGATAAGCCCGAGATCGTAAAGATTGACCGGAATTTCGGGATCATAGACGGTCCTTATCCGTTCGACGACGCGGTCGGAGAAGGGCAGGGCTTCGTCAACGGTCTTGTCTTCCGTTGTTTCTTTTTTGTCGCCGCTCATTCTGTCGATGCCTTTTTTTCGTCTTTAAGCGCCGCCTGTAACGTGTGCCATGCCAGCGTCGCGCATTTAACCCGTATCGGATAATCCCGCACGCCCGAGAGAGCCTTA
>CAYUPD010000028.1:3620-5356 GCA_964446645.1 uncultured Rhodospirillaceae bacterium | reverse complement strand
CGACGACGCGGTCGGCAAAGGGCAGGGCGTCGTCAACGGTTTTTGTATCGGGGGGGTGGGGCTCGCCGCTCATTCAGTTGTAACCTTTTTCTTGTCTTTGAGCGCTGCTTGTAACGTATGCCAGGCAAGCGTCGCGCATTTAACCCGTATCGGATAATCCCGCACGCCCGAGAGAGCCTTAATGCGATCCACGGCGTCTTCGTCGAGCCCTTTGTCGTCGGCATCCTGCCCGGTGCACGACTTATGCAGATAATCGAACAATCTGGCTGCTTCTTCGGCCGTCTTGCCTTTAAGCATCTCGGTCATCATCGAGGCCGAGGCGACCGAAATCGCGCAGCCGCTTCCTTCGAAGCTTATATCTTTAATGACGCCTTTATCATCGACTGAAACGTACAGATTGATTTTGTCGCCGCATAAAGGATTATGCCCCAAGGCCTCGTGGTTGGCGTCGGGAAGCGCGTGAAAATTGCGCGGATGCTTGCCGTGGTCGAGGATTAAATCCTGATAGAGATCGCGTAAGTCGTCGGTCATCCGAAAATCTCCCGTACTTTTGAGACGGCATTGACGAGCGCGTCGATGTCGGCGCGCGTCGTGTAAAGGCCGAACGAGGCGCGCGCTGTCGCGGCAATGCCGAGGCAATCCATCAAAGGTTGCGCGCAATGGTGCCCTGCGCGGATAGCCACGCCTTGCCGGTCGAGAACGGTTCCGATGTCGTGTGGATGGGCGTACTCCATGACGAAAGACACGATGCCGGATTTTTGAGGCGCGGTGCCGACGATGCGCAGACCTTCGATAGCCGAGAGTTTCTTTGTGGCGTAGGCGAGGATTTCATCCTCATGTTTTGCGATATCTTCCATGCCGAGCGCCGAAACGTAGTCGATGGCCGCGCCAAGCCCGATCACCTCGGTTATGGCGGGCGTTCCGGCTTCGAAGCGGTGCGGCGGCTCCTTAAACGTCGTTTCGGCAAATGTCACCGAGGCGATCATGTCGCCGCCGCCTTGATACGGCGGCATGGATTTAAGAATGTCTTCTTTCCCGTACAAAACGCCGATGCCCGTGGGGCCGTAAAGCTTGTGGCCCGAAAAGACGAAGAAATCCGCGTCAATATCGCGCACATCGACGGGCATATGGCTGACCGATTGAGCGCCGTCCACCAACGCCAAGGCTCCGGCTTTGTGCGCAAGGGCGGCGATTTCTTTGGCGGGAAGAATGGTTCCAAGCACGTTCGAGACGTGCGCAAAGGCGACCAGTTTAGTCTTGGGGGTCAATGCTGCTTTAAAATCCTCGAGCCGCACGCCGCCTTCGGGCGTGAGGGGGACGATTTTTAGAACGATGCCGATTTGTTCGCGCAAAAGCTGCCACGGCACGATGTTGGCGTGGTGCTCAAGCGCCGTAATGACGATTTCATCTCCGGCTTTCAGAAACTTTTTGCCCCACGTTTGCGCGACGAGGTTGACGGATTCGGTCGCGTTGCGCGTAAAGACAATCTCGTTCTCATGGGCGGCGTTGATAAAGCGCTGAATGCGGGGGCGAACCGCCTCGTACATGTCCGTCGCGCGTTGGCTGAGCTCGTGGACGCCGCGGTGGATGTTCGCGTAATCGTTTTCGAGAAAACGCGACATCGCGTCGATGACGGCGCGGGGCTTTTGGGCGCTCGCGGCCGTGTCGAGATAGACGAGCGGATGGCCGTGGACTTTTTGCGCTAAGACCGGGAAATCCTTGCGGACGCGTTCGAC
>CAYUPD010000028.1:0-3610 GCA_964446645.1 uncultured Rhodospirillaceae bacterium | reverse complement strand
CCGGACGCTGCGCGTAGATCATAAGCTGGTCGTAGAACGGATATTTGTAGAGCCTTGCGGCCGTGTCGAGATAGGCGAGGGGGTGCCCGTGTACTTTTTGCGCGAGGACGGGAAAGTCTTTGCGGATGCGGTCGATATCGAAAGTCATTTCTCCCATCCTTCGATGTTGCGGCGGAATATCTCGCGCCATTCGTCGATATGAACCTCGTCCAGCGTTTCGGCCAGAAATCCTTCGATCAACAAAGCGCGCGCCTGCTTTTCGTCCATGCCGCGCGAGCGCAGATAAAACATCGCGTCTTCGTCGAGGTCTCCGATGGCGCTGCCGTGGCTGCATTTGACGTCGTCGGCGAAGATTTCAAGCTCCGGCTTGGCGTCCATCTCGGCCTTATCGGACAAAAGAAGCGCCCGGCTTAATTGGTATCCGTCGCTTTTTTGCGCCCCCTGAGCGACCGATATCTTGCCTTGAAAAACACCGCGCGACCGGCCGTCGAGAACGGTCTTATACATTTGACGGCTTGTGCAATTCGGCGCTTGGTGCGTTATGCGCGTTGTCGTGTCCGCGTGCTCGCGTCCGCGCAGGAGGGCGATGCCGTTAAGCGACGCTTGGGCTTCTTCGCCCAGAAGCATAACGTCGAATTCGTTCCGGCAGGGCGCGCCTCCCAGAAGAAGGGATACGTTGTTGTAATAACCGCCCGTCAAAATGTGGACTTTATGCGTCGCGAGATGCGCTCCGCCGCCCGCGATCTTGCCGTGCATGAGCTTGGCGTGCGGATGCAGCACAATATCAGTTTCGACAATAACCGGAACGTCCGACGCGAGGTAGTTTTCGAGAAGAGAAAGCCGTCCGTTGTCGCCGATGTCGATGGAAAGCTTGAGCGCGATCTCACGCGGCGCTTTTTTGCCGGTTATGAAAACAAGCTCGACGGGCTGCGCGACAAGGCAGGTCTGCTCGCCGAGCGTCAGAGAATAGCCCGACTCCAGGTCGCCCATGAGGATGCACGAAGGTACCGCGCCGAAGTGCGACGCTTGGGGCCGAAAGACTCCGTTTTTGAAGACAAGGCGCGCGTTGGGCGTTTGACCCTGCGGCTCTATGGCGGCCGGGCGCGGGCGCGGCGTTTTGAGCAAGGCCTCAAGATCGGTGTATTTCCAATCTTCCCTGTCGCGGCGGCGGCGCTCTATGACGGCGGCGAGGGTCATAATATAAATCCCCATTTTCCGAGGATGGGCTCAAGTTCAACAAGCGTATGTATCAAATAATCAGGGTTCGCATTCCGGAGACGCTTTTCAGAGGTCATGCCGCCTGTGACGGCAACGCTTGTCATCCCTAGCTCGTGCGCGACGTTAATCTCTTCAGTCGAATCTCCAACCATAAGCGCATTCGAGGCCGTGAGAGTCTTGCCCTG
Source organism: uncultured Rhodospirillaceae bacterium (assembly GCA_964446645.1). Classification (GTDB taxonomy): domain Bacteria; phylum Pseudomonadota; class Alphaproteobacteria; order UBA9219; family UBA9219; genus CAIXLI01. Next base: position 2,207 of record CAYUPD010000028.1, on the reverse strand, counting down.
AATGTAAGAGAGCAGTCTTTCTTTCTTGTTTTTGTCGCGAAATTGCGTTTCGCGGCTGATGAAGGCGAGAACATCGTCAAAATAATGGAAGATGTCATGGTTTTTAAGCAAACGCGAAATTTCGCCTTGTATATGATTGCTAAGAATTATGTTCGTAACGTTATGTTTTTTGAGCTTTTTTAAAAGGTCTTTTACGCCCGCTCGCAAAGAAGCCGTATGTGACTGGCGTTCGTAGTTGTCGTGAAAGATATCGCGTTCTAGGTCGATGGCTTCCTCAAGTTGTTCTTCCGGAACACCCGCGCTTCGATAGAGAGATTCCATGCAGGGGCATTGAATTTCGAGGAATGTTTCCATCGTAACGGGGGCGATTGAAAAACTCTTAAGGGCAAGATTGAAACAATCGAGCACAATATGCGTATCGTCGAGCAACGTGCCGTTCCAATCGAAAACCACCAGATTGTCGGAGGCGCTCTTCATGCCGCTTGCCCTCCGAATTCGGCGTAGCCTTTTTCTTCAAGCTCGCGCGCCAGTTCGGGGCCGCCGCTCTTTTGGATTTTGCCGTGTGCCAAGACGTGCACCGCATCGGGCACGATATAGTCGAGCAAGCGCTGATAATGGGTGATGACCAGCATCGACCTCTCCGGCGAACGCAAGGCATTGACGCCGTCGGCGACGACCTTGAGCGCATCAATATCGAGCCCGCTGTCGGTTTCGTCGAGGATGCAGAGCGAAGGCTCCAATACGGCCATTTGCAGGACTTCGTTGCGTTTCTTCTCGCCGCCCGAAAAGCCCACGTTGACGGCGCGCTTCATCATGTCTTCCGAAAGGCCGATGCTCTTGGCCTTGCCGCGCAGAAGCTTGAGCATCTGCATCGCGTCGAGTTCGCTCTGGCCGCGCGCTTTGCGGACGGAGTTAAGAGCGGTTTTTAAAAACGTCATGTTGCTGACGCCCGGAATTTCGACCGGGTACTGCATGGCGAGGAAGACGCCTTCGACGGCGCGTTCTTCGGGCGAGAGCTTGAGCAAATCTTTGTCCTTCCACGTCGCGCGGCCTTCGGTGACATCGTAGCCCGGACGTCCCGACAAAACGTAAGACAGCGTGCTTTTGCCCGATCCGTTCGGCCCCATGATGGCGTGGACTTGCCCCAAAGGCACCGACAGACTCAGGCCTTTCAGGATTTCCTTGCCTCCGATGGAGGCGTGAAGGTTTTCGATTTTCAACATTATCCGATGCTTCCCTCCAGACTTATGCCGACGAGTTTTTGCGCCTCGACGGCGAATTCCATGGGCAGTTCCTGCAAAACTTCCTTGCAGAAGCCGTTGACGATCAACGCCATCGCTTCCTCGGCGCTTAAGCCGCGTTGGCGGCAGTAGAACAACTGATCTTCGCTGATCTTCGACGTTGTGGCCTCGTGCTCGGCCCGCGATTTCGGTTGGCGCGATTCAATATACGGCACGGTGTGGGCGCCGCACGTATTGCCGATCAAAAGGCTGTCGCATTGGGTTTTGTTTTTAGCTCCCTTCGCCGTGCGAAGAATTTTGACGAGCCCCCGGTATGTGTTTTGCGAACGCCCGGCGCTGACGCCTTTGGATACGATGGTCGAATGCGTATTCTTGCCGATGTGGATCATCTTTGTCCCGGTGTCGGCTTGTTGACGGTTGTTGACGATGGCGACCGAATAAAATTCGCCGACGGAATCGTCGCCGTGCAAAACGCAGCTCGGATACTTCCATGTGATGGCCGAGCCGGTTTCGACCTGCGTCCACGAGATTTTCGACCTCTTGCCTTTGCATAGGCCGCGCTTTGTCACAAAATTGAATATGCCGCCGCGTCCTTCTTTGTCGCCCGGATACCAGTTTTGCACCGTCGAGTATTTGATCGACGCGTCGTCGAGAGCGATCAGTTCGACGACGGCCGCATGAAGCTGATTCTCATCCCGTTTGGGGGCTGTGCATCCTTCAAGATAGCTGACCGACGCCCGTTCGTCGGCGATAATCAGCGTGCGCTCGAATTGCCCCGTGTTTTGCGCGTTGATGCGGAAATACGACGAGAGTTCCATCGGACAGCGCACGCCCTTCGGGATGTAGACAAACGATCCGTCCGTAAAGACTGCCGAATTCAGCGCGGCAAAAAAGTTGTCTTTAACCGGTACGACGGAACCGAGGTATTTTTTGACCAAGTCAGGGTGGTTGAGAACCGCTTCGGAG
>CAYUPD010000027.1:0-12264 GCA_964446645.1 uncultured Rhodospirillaceae bacterium | reverse complement strand
GAACCTGTGACCCCTACCGTGTGAAGGTAATGCTCTCCCGCTGAGCTACGCACCCTTTAATCTCGGGATATCTCAATTATAACCAAACAACTATTCTAACTTCGACCCTGTGACAAGCCTTTGCCGTGTGAAGATCACGCGCTCCCGCTGAGCTACGCACCCATGCCCCTCTTTTTCGGCCCGACGCCAATAGCTTTTTTGTGCCTCCAGGTCAAGAACCGTTGCCTCTTGCCGCCTTCCTCGCCCCTTGTCTCAACGCCCCGTTCGTCGTTCTTAACTGAATGCCCATGCCTCTCAAATAACCTTAAAATACGGGACTTCCTGCTATGTCGGCCCCTTATGCCCCTCTTGCTTTAATGCCCCTTTTTCCGCCGTTTTGAATCCTCCCTCGACCCCTTTCCTATTCATTTGACCAATCCGTCGCTGCATATTAGATTCTATGAATCAAGATTCGAACAGGGAGACTGCGCCCATGACCGATACGACCGTGACTCGCGCTCAATTGGCGGAAGCCGTTTATCAGGAAGTCGGATTGTCCCGCAACGACTCGGCCCAGCTCGTCGATGAAATCCTTGAAAAAATCAGCGTCGCCCTCATCAAGGGCGGCTCGGTCAAGCTCTCTTCCTTCGGCAGCTTCCAAGTCCGCAGCAAGGGCGAACGCATCGGCCGCAATCCCAAAACCGGCGAAGAAGTTCCCATCAAGCCCCGCCGCGTTCTTATCTTCCGCGCAAGCCACGTCCTGAAGGACAAAATCAATCGCGCCCTTCTCGGCACCGCTAAAGGTGCCGCATGATCGAAGGCGCCTCCTCCTCCGTTGCTTTGGGCGCCGACGAAGTTAAATCTCCCTCGGCTTTTCGCACCATTAGCGAAGTGGCGGAAGGCTTGGCCCTTCCCCAGCACGTCTTGCGCTTCTGGGAAAGCAAGTTCCAGCAGATCAAGCCCCTTAAGCGCGGCGGCGGACGTCGCTACTACAGACCCGAAGACGTCAAAATCATCCACGACATCAAGGATCTCCTCTATAATCAAGGCTTTACCATCCGCGGCGTTCAGAAGCTCTTGCGCGAGACCGGCTCAACCGCCGTCGCCCGGGCACAGGCTCCCGCCTACATCCAGCCCGCTTCTTCTTCCGTCACGGCCGCAAAGCCCCAACAGCGCCAAGCCGAGGGCCTTTCGTCCGACAAACGCCGCGAAGTCGAGGGTCTTCTGGCGGAGCTAAAGTCCATCCGCAAGGTTCTTCAGCAAAGCGGATTCTAAAATTTTTTCCTAGTCTTCGGGCGGCACGAGCTTCCACACCGATGCCGTGCGCATTTCTTTGTCTTCGATGTCGCGCGACGTCGGCACGTCGTAACTCGCGACACGCACCAGCCCTTCTTGCGGCACGTAGGCGCGGCCCGGGTCCGACAAGCAGACGGGCGTTCCTTTCTCTACGCACAACCGCAGCCAGCGCATCAACGTTGTGCTCATCGCCTGCTGATAGCAAATATCTCCCGCAAAGATCAGATCCGCTCCGGATGCCGGTTTGTTAAAATCTATTCTTTCGCTTGTTTTTATCTCTACACGGTTGATCTCGGCGTTGAGCTTTATCGCCTCGATCGCCAGAGAATCGATATCGACCGCCAGCGCGCTTTTGGCCCCCGCCATCATTGCCGCAATCGCGATCAACCCGCTGCCGGACGCCAGATCGATCACGCGCTTTCCCTTCACTAAATCCGGCGTGTCGAGAATGTACCTCGCCGCGCCTTGCCCTCCCGGCCACGCAACCGCCCAAAACGGCGGCGGCAGGCCCGCATGATGCAGCCGATCCTCTATCATTTGCCACAAAGGCGTAAACTCCGCCGCCAGATGCAGTTGGACTTCGGGCACAATCGACGGCGACGCAATGCGCGTTTGCGTCCGGATGAATTCGGCGGGATCGAACGGCGCCGTCATAGCATTTTCCCGGCAACGACGGCCGCCAGCACGATAAGCCCGAAATCGCGGTTGGCATTGAAACGACGCGCACAATTCTGCGGATCGTCCGGCTTCCATAAAACAAGCTGGACTCCGGCAAACAGCCCCGCCGCCAAAAGCCCGATGTAAAACGCCGTGTCCAAGCCCGCCGCCCAGCCGGACAGCGCCAAGAAGACAATCGTCAAAAGATAAAACAGGGAAATCCACTGCCGCGATTTATCCCCCAGCAAAAGCGCCGTCGATTTGATGCCTATCGTTGCATCGTCCTTTTTATCCTGATGCGCGTAGATCGTATCGTACCCGAGCGTCCAGAAAATGCCCGCGACATAAGCCAAACCGTGCGCCCCGTCGAGCGCGCCCGTAACGGCCGTGCCTCCCATCAGAACGCCCCAGTTAAACGTAAATCCCAAAAAAAGCTGGGGCCACCACGTCACGCGCTTCATCAGCGGATATGTGAAAACGAGAAGCAGCGACGCCGCGCCCAGAATCTCCGTCGCGCTATTGAACAAAAGCAATACGCCCAAGCCCAATAACAGCAAAAAGGCGAGAAACGCAAGCGCCCGAAAAAGCCCCACCTCGCCGCTTGCCAAGGGCCGCGTTTGCGTGCGCGCGACCGCGCGATCGAGGCGGCGGTCATAAATATCGTTGATCGTGCACCCCGCCCCGCGCATGACCACCGCCCCCACGGCGAATAAAAACATCAGCCACAAATTCGGAAAATACGACGCCGCCAGCGCTACGCCCCACCAGCACGGCAAAAGCAAAAGCCACGTCCCCGCAGGCTTGTCGATCCGCATCAGCCTTAAATACGGCGACAGGCCGGACTCGGGCCTTATCGCGCGGGCGTACGCTTCCCGTACCGTTCTGACGATTTCTTTCGGTTCCGGCGTTTTCATGGCTCGGACTCCCCTTCGTCGCACGGCCTCTCAAACGACGCTTCCGCCGACGCCATGCGCCGAACCTGCCTATCAAGCGCAGAGGACGTTGCCACGCCGAATGCCTCCAAATTATCACGATACCGCGCGCAGAATTCGGGCGGCGTTAAATCCGCCGCCGTTTGTCCCGCCTCGTTGCCGAGTTTCGTGCGCAAGCGGTCCAGCCCCTCGACCGGGTCGCCTCCTTCCGTCTTTTTATAATAATTCATCATCGTTTTTTCGGCCGCCCGCAGCGCGCGGAGGTTCTTGCGCGTAAACGCCTTATACGCAAAAGCCAGATCGCTCCCGTCCGACGCCTGACGGCACGTCGCCGCCACCACCATCATCTCGGAATGCAGGCGCAAAAGCTGCTCGGCCCGAAGCTCTTCGGGCGCATAACATGCCGCCTTCGCGCCCATCGGCGCGATGCACAAAAAAAGCGCGGCAGCGCATCTATTTAATATTCGTCCCATGCCTTTTATCCTAGACTCTGGACAGCGTATCACGTCCGTGACAAGGTGTCAGTCCCTCCGATTTCTTTGGATTTTCCTTATCTTTCATTAGAGGAGTCATGAATTTCACCCCGGAAGAGGCTCGCGTTTCCCTCAAGATCATCGAAGGCTTCCTTACTGGCGACGAACCCGCCCCCACGCGCCTTAAAAAGATACACTGGACGCTTATGCGCCTGCGCGCGATGGCCCTGACTAACGGCTTGCGGCTTCTTGTCGGCAACAAGGTCTATGCCGGGCCTTTCAAGGATATGCTTTTAACGGAAGACGCCCTTTTGGCTTATCAGACTCCGGTTTTGCTCGGCTGTTACGAACACGAGCTGCATCCGGCGTTCGAGGCCGTTATTGCGGGCGATTACGCGCGCATTCTGAATATCGGTTGCGCGGTCGGCTACTATGCCGTGGGCCTCGCGCGGCGCATGCCGCATGTCAGGGTGGAGGCCTTCGACATCGATCCCGAGGCGCGGAGGAAATGCTCTGAAATGGCGCGCGCAAACGGCGTCGAGTCCCGCGTGTCCGTTTTGGGCCAGTTTTACGGCGACGATTTCGACAAATACGGCGACGAAAAAACGCTCGTGCTGATGGATATCGAGGGCGCGGAAAAAGAACTTCTCGATCCCGAAAAATATCCGGCGTTGCGCAAAATGGACGTCATCGTCGAAATGCACGATCTTCTGGACGCGGAGATATCGAAAGTCCTGACGGCCCGATTCGCCCCAAGCCACAAAATTGAAACCATACGAAACCGGCCCTTTCTTCCGGATGTCGAAAAGCTTTTGCCGGAAGATTATTATCTCGACCCCTATGACAACCTCCTTATGGGATGGGATTGGCGCGACGGACGGACGCCGTGGGGCATTTTTAAAACAAAAACAGTTGCTTAGCAAAAACCTCCGGCGAGAACAAAAAAAGAACTTGCGTTCCTTTGCCCGAGGGCGTAAAAGGGAACAAAACATAAACACTTTGGTTCTGTTCCGCGTCCCTTACTTTCCTGCTAATCACAAGGAGTTTCTTATGAGCGCCGCACGTTCTGCCAACCTTCATATCGTCGAAAAAGAAAGCAAGGAAAAAGACATGAACCCCGAACGCCAAAAAGCTCTCGACGCCGCCTTAAGCCAGATCGAACGCGCTTTCGGCAAAGGCTCGGTCATGAAACTCGGCGCCAAGGAAGCCGCCACCGAAATCGATACCATCTCGACCGGCTCTTTGGGACTCGATATCGCTCTCGGCATCGGCGGACTCCCTCGCGGACGCATCGTCGAAATCTACGGCCCCGAAAGCTCAGGCAAGACCACCCTCGCTCTTCATGTCGTCGCTCAAGCTCAAAAAGCCGGGGGCGCTTGCGCTTTTGTGGACGCCGAACACGCCCTCGACCCCGTCTATGCCCGCAAGCTCGGCGTCGATATCGAGAACCTTCTCATCTCCCAGCCCGACGCGGGCGAACAGGCTCTTGAAATCGCCGATACGCTCGTTCGTTCGGGAGCTATCGACGTTTTGGTCGTCGACTCCGTCGCCGCTCTCGTTCCACGCGCCGAGCTCGAAGGCGAGATGGGCGACAGCCATATGGGCCTTCAGGCCCGCCTGATGAGCCAAGCTCTGCGCAAGCTGACCGGCTCCATCGCCAAGTCGCGCTGCATGGTCATCTTTATCAACCAAATCCGCATGAAAATCGGCGTCATGTTCGGCAACCCAGAAACCACGACCGGCGGCAACGCTCTTAAATTCTACGCTTCCGTCCGCCTCGATATCCGCCGCATCGGCGCCATCAAAGACCGCGAAACCGTCGTCGGCAACCAGACGCGCGTCAAAGTCGTTAAAAACAAGCTCGCTCCGCCTTTCCGCACCGTCGAATTCGACATCATGTACGGCGAAGGCATTTCGAAAACCGGCGAACTGGTCGACCTCGGCTCCCAAGCGGGCGTCGTCGAAAAGTCCGGCGCGTGGTTCTCTTACGACGGCGAACGCATCGGCCAAGGCCGCGAAAACGCCAAGCAATACTTGCGCGAGCATCAGGACGTCGCCGACGCCATTGAGCAAAAAGTCCGCGCAAACGCAGGACTCGTCGCGGGCGTCATGATGGGCGCGGAAGGCGACGAAGAGCCGACCGACGACTAATCTTTAAACGGGGGGATGCCATGTTTGTCCGCGTTTTGCGGCCGGGACCTTTTTGCCTAATTCGCCCACGCGTCTTTCGCACGCTGGAGCCTCTCGGCTTCGACTTTTTCTTCCTCAATCGACGCCCATACCGCCTGCCACGCTTCGCGCGCCTCTTCAAACGGAGCTTCGGGACGGGCGGCCTTGGCTGCGCCTATGTAGGACGTTTGGGATAATATCTCTTGCAGCGCTTCGGCGCTCTCGTCACGGGAAAAAGGCGACGATTCCGCAGCCGATAGCGCGCGCCGCACTTCTTCGGCCGTCGGCGGCATGTCGTGCTCTTGCGACAAGTGCTCGACTATTTTCGTCCGCACCGCCTTAAATTCGGGCGTCGATATGTCCATCAATGTCAGACTCTCGCCGAATTCGTCGAACAATCCGGGATGGTTGACGACAAGGGAAAGAAGGATTTTCTCCCTCGCGCGGCGCTTGTTTTGCGGCGGGAGGCGCGGCTCCGTATAGACCTCGTCGTCTCTTCCAAACCCGCGCTTTTTAAACGCCGTTTGCGCTTTCGGCTTCCAGCCGAACGCCGCGTCGATCCGTTTTTTAAATTCACTGCGGTATAGCTCGCGCAACTGGTCGTCTTTGATCTGTCCGACGCGCTTCTTCAAAACGGCGGCAAAAGCTCCGCGATCCTCGGGCGTGCGCATCGCGCGCCCAGCGAGCGATAACGACCACAGCGCGTCGATCATCGGCTGCGCCTGCTTCAACACCGCGTCGAAGGCCGCTTTTCCCGCCTTGCGGATCAGCTCATCCGGGTCTTTTGCTCCTGTAATCGTCGCCAGACGCAACGTTTGCGCCGGAGTCAGAAACGGCAAGGCGCGATCGATGGCTCGCGCCGCCGCGCGCTGCCCCGCCGCGTCGCCGTCAAAGCACAAAACCGGGCTGTAATCGCGGGCCGCATCGCGCGTTTCGGGCGGCGGCAGAAGCTTCCACAAAATCTGCATCTGGTCTTCGGTCAACGCCGTGCCGAGCGGCGCGACCGCCCCGGTATAGCCCGCCTCGACCAACGCGATCACGTCCATATAGCCTTCGACGACGATGATCGGCTGCCCCTGCGCCATAGCGGCGCGCGCGCGCGACAGCCCGTAAAGCAGACGGCCTTTATGAAACAGCGCGTGATCGGGCGAGTTGAGGTACTTGGGTTCGCCTTCGCCCATGATGCGCGCGCCGAACGCTACCGTCCGCCCGCGCCGGTCGCCGACCGGAAAAATGACTCTGTTGCGGAAAAAGCTGTAATGTTCGTTGCGGTCTTCGGCTTTTTTGGCAAGGCCCACCGCGATGAGATCCTCGACCGCAAATTTTTCTTCCGCCATTTTTCGCAACAATGCTTGCCCGTCGTTCGGCGCATGCCCGAGCCGGAAACGCCGTATCGCCTCGTCCGACAGCCCGCGCCCGCGCAGATATGCCAGCGCTTCGCGCCCCCCCAGCGCAAACAGTTGCTCTTCAAACCACGTCGTGACGCGGTCGAGCAACAAAAACAGTTTCTTCTCGGCGTCGAATTTCTCGCGCTCGACGGGCGTATCGCGCGGCACCTGAAGCCCCGCCTGCCCCGCCAACGATTCCACCGCCTCGGGAAAACTCAGATGATCGTAGCGCATCACGAAGCCAATCACGTCCCCGTGCGCGCCGCATCCGAAGCAGTGATAAAACTGCTTGTCGTCGTTGACGTAAAAACTCGGCGTCTTCTCGTTATGAAATGGACAGCAGCCCTTGAACTCGCGGCCCGCGCGAACCATGCGGATGCGCGAGCTTACGATGCCCGACAGCGGCAACCGGTTGCGGATTTCTTCGAGAAAGGACGGAGGAAAGGACATGCGGCGAAAAATCTACCCCGCCAGCCGCGCCTTGACGAGCGCGCCCGCTTGTGAAAAGTCCATCTGTCCGGCGTACTGCTTTTTAAGTTCGCCCATCACTTTGCCCATATCCTTGACGCTCGACGCGCCCGTTGCCGTCACGGCCTTATCGACGGCGGCCTTGATCTCGGCCTCGCCCATCTGCTTGGGCATAAACCGCTCGATCACCGCGATTTCTTCGCTCTCCTGCTTCACAAGATCGGCACGGCCTCCTTTTTCGTACAGGCCTATCGACTCGCGCCGCTGCTTGATCATACCCTGCAGCATCGCCAGTATCTCGGCGTCGCCGATACCCTCGACGTTCCCCTTGGGGCGCGCCGCGATATCCAAATCGCGCATACGTGAAATCATGAGCCGCGTCGTCGCCAGCGCGCGTTCGTCTTTTGCGCGCAGGGCTTCCTTCATGGCTTCGGTAATCTGTTGGCGTAACATCTTTTTCTCCTTGATCGTGAAGTCTCTATATACCCCCGCCGGAAGAGGAGGAAAAGGTTGATATTTTGGGCTTTTTTAAGGTTATTTCCCGAAGCTTAACCGCCGGTAGCTCAACGCCTCGGCAATATGCATCTTCGTCACGCCCTCCTGCCCCTCGAGATCGGCCAGCGTTCGCGCCATCTTCAACACGCGGTGATAGCCTCGCGCCGAAAGCTTCATCTGCTCCGCCGCCTGCGTCAAAAGCGCCCGCCCCGCCTGATCCGGCCCCGCTATTTTCTCGAGCAGCTCGCCGTCAACCTCGGCGTTGCAGCGAAGCGCCGCCGCTCCGTTATCGTTCGAAATCTTTTTGTATCGCGCCGATTGTATCTCCCGCGCCTTCATGACTCGCGCGGCCACAGCTGCCGAATCTTCGGCCGGGGGCGGCAGGCTCAGATCCGCCGCGCTTACGGCCGGAACGTCGATGTGGCAGTCGATGCGGTCGAACAGCGGCCCTGAAATGCGCGCCTGATAATCAAGGGCGCATTTGGGCGCGCGCCCGCATGCCCGCGCAGGATCGTCCAGATGCCCGCACCGGCACGGATTCATCGCCGCCACGAGCTGCACGCGCGCCGGATACGTGACGTGGTGGTTCGCCCGCGCAACGACGGCGCGCCCCGTCTCTAACGGCTGGCGCAACGCCTCGAGCGTCGAACGTTGAAACTCGGGCAGTTCGTCCAAAAACAAAACCCCGTTGTGCGCCAGCGATATTTCTCCCGGCTTCGCCCGCATCCCGCCGCCAATCAGGGACGGCAGGGACGCCGAATGATGCGGATCGCGAAACGGTCGACGCCTCAAAAGCTTTCCGTCATCCAGCAAACCCGCCAACGAGTGTATCATCGAAACTTCCAGCGCCTCGTCCGGCGACAACGGCGGCAATATGCCGGGAAGCCGCGCCGCCAGCATGCTTTTGCCCGCACCCGGAGGCCCGATCATCAGCAGATTATGACCTCCGGCCGCCGCGACTTCGAGCGCGCGTTTGGCCATTTCCTGTCCCTTGATGTCGCGCAGATCGGCGTAGCTTCCCTCGTCGGCCTGCATTTGCGCTTCCGGCCGCCCCAAAACCTGCGTCCCCTTAAAATGGTTGATGAGCGCCAGCAACGACGGCGCGGCAAGAACGTCCAATCCTCCGGCCCAGACCGCCTCTCCCCCGTTTTTGACCGGACAGATAAGCCCTCGCCCGGCAGCGCTCGCGTTTACCGCCGCAGGCAGAACCCCCGCAACAGGCGACAGCGCTCCGTCGAGCGCCAACTCTCCAAGCGCCGTATACGCCGAGATTTCCTCCGGCGGCAGGACTCCCATCGCCGCCAACAGCCCCAGCGCTATCGGCAAATCGAAATGCGAGCCTTCTTTTAAAACATCCGCAGGCGCAAGATTGACCGCGATGTGCTTGGAGGGAAGCGAAAGCCCCAGCGCAAATAACGCCGCCCGGACGCGTTCGCGGCTTTCGGCGACCGCCTTGTCGGGCAGGCCCACGAGGCTGAATTTCGGCAGCCCCGACGACATTTGAACCTGCACGTCGATATCGAGGACGTTTGTGCCTTCGAAAGCTACGGTGTTGACGCGGGAAACCATGAAAATACATACGCTGAGGTGGTTTCTCCCTCTAGCATGCTTGCCCCCAAAGAAAAAGCGGGAAGCCGAAGCTTCCCGCTTTGTAGCGTCTTTTATGCTTTTTTCTTACTTCAGGGAGAACCCAAAGCGAACTTTGACCGTGTCCGCCGTGCCACAACCGCCGTAGGTCGAGGGCGAGGCCCCCAACGCCGACGAAGCGGCCGCATAAGCCAACGTAACGGGGGTCGTCAGCGCCGAGCCCGCCGTCGAGGCGTCGCTGGTGGAGGGCGCCCCGGTGGACGCATCCGCTTTGTAAAGCCCCGGATCGCGTCCCGTTCCGGCAACAGCCGCCAAAAGCGCTATGCAATTGGCTTGGCTGACGTTAGACATCGAAACCACGAACCCATTCCCGTCGCTCGTCGCATAAATCGCCGTCGCACCGCCGGGGAACGGCCCCGCCAATACCGTGCCGTTGACCAGATTGTTCGGCACCGCATGCGCCGTGATAAGAGACGACGTCATATTGGTAACAGACGTGTAGCCCGTTGTCGCCGACGTCGCGTACAGGGCGCGCACGCCTTGGGCTATTTGCATAACCGCCGTCGTCGCGTTGTTAACGCGCAAATTGTTATAGACTCCCGACGCCGCGACCCAAATCGCACCCAAAACCAACCCCATGATGCCGAGGACGATGGCTATTTCGGTAAGCGTAAAGCCTTTTTTGCTTTGTCTCCGGACGGTTGTCTCCGGAATAAAATCGGTGGTCATGTTTCCCCCTATCGAGACGGTTGAATCGAAAAGGCCGAGCTGCCCTTGTCTCCAATCACCAAAGTGAGGAGCAGACGCCGTTCCCTATGTAGCCGTTAATTTATTAATTATTGTTTAAGAAACCCTGTTTTTCAGCCTGTTAGCGCCCTTCTCCCGCTTTTCCTCCGGGCGTCACCGGACGCGGAAGACGCACCCTTACGCGATTTATCCGGCCCTGCTCGCGCTCGAGAATTTCGAACGTCACGCCCGCTACTCCGGGGATGATTTCGCCGACATGCGGCACCCGCCCGGCCAAATGCGCGACATACCCCCCAAGCGTGTCGATGCCTTCTCCGTCCAGGGAAGGAGGCGCTATTTTCGTTTGGGCCGTAAACTCCTCTATCGGCTGCCGCGCGTCTACCAAAAGCGTCCCGTCCGCGCGCGCGATAATCGGCGGCGGCGTCGGAGCGTCGTGTTCGTCTTCAATCTCGCCGACGATTTCTTCGACAAGGTCTTCAATCGTCACCAAGCCGTCGACGCCTCCGAATTCGTCGATCACCAGCGCCATGTGCTGCCGCGTTTGCCTCATTTGAACCAACAGCCGCGCCACCGGCATCGACGGCGCTACATAAAGGACGGGGCGCAGAATATCCGGGATAACGAAAGGCCTCCCTTGCGCCAAAAACGGCACGATGTCCTTAACGTGCGCCATGCCGATCACGTCGTCGAGCGTGCCCCGGTAGATGGGGATGCGGCTGTAGCCGTTCGTCGCAATCTCGCCCGTCAGCTCCTTGAGCGACGCGTTGACGTCCAGCGCCGCTATATCCGCGCGCGGAACCATGCAGTCGCCCACGCGACGCTCTCGCAGCTTCATGATGTTGGTCAAAAGCGACCGCTCGGACGCCGATAGCCCGGATTCGGATAACGGCTCTTCGACTAGCTCCTCGACAACCTCGCGCAGGGCTTCGGCATCGGGCGGCGGGCTGATGATGTGCGCCATCTTATGCCACGCCCGGCGCACAAGCCCTCGCGGGCCTTCGAGCGAACACGACAAAAGGGGGGCGGAAAACGAGGACGGGCTTTTATCCATGTGTCTTTGCTTTGTTTCTGAGAAGATACGGCGCATAAGGATCGGGCAATCCCAGCGCTTTCATAATTTCGATTTCTTTTCTTTCCATCCGGCTCGCGTCTTTCTCGTTTCCGTGATCATACCCCAAAAGATGCAAAAGACCATGAATTACTAAATGCGTCACGTGATCGGGCAAGGGCTTGCCCTCTTTCTTCGCTTCGGCCACGACATATTGATACGCCAGCGCTATGTCGCCGAGTTCCACGGCTGTTTTCGCTTTTTGCCGCCCGAGGCCCCGCCGCGAGAATTGGGGAAACGAAAGGACGTTCGTCGCCTTGTCGATCCCTCTGAAATCGCAGTTGAGCTGCCGCACGCGCGCGTTTCCCGCCAAAAGAACCGTCGCCGAGGCGGAAAGAGTCCGGGGCGCGGACGCGCGTTCGGCCACAGCCTGCGCCGCTTTTTGCAGGCGCGCGCCAAGCCGGGGAATGCGGCTCCACGCCGCCAAAGGCCTTTGAATATCGAGAACTATCCGGATCATGGCCCGCAGAGTGCCTGCCGCCGCCCCTCCCGTAAAGAGAAAAATACTCTTCCCCGCCCGTCTTTTCCTGTCTACTCTTCTTCTTTATGTTAGATCCGTATCAAACCTTGGGCGTTTCCAAATCCGCCGGCGCCGCCGAAATCAAAAGCGCTTATCGCAAGCTCGCCAAAAAACTGCACCCCGACGTTAACCCCGGGCGCAAAGATATAGAGCAAAAATTTAAGGACATTACTGCCGCTTACGATCTTTTATCGGACCCGGCCAAGCGGGCGCAGTTCGACCGGGGCGATATCGACGCGCAGGGACAGGCGCGCGGCTTCGGCGGCGACAATCCTTTCGGTTCGGGATTCCGCCACGCGCATACCCGCGCAGATTTCGGCGGCGGCGCAGACCCCTTCTCCGCGTTCGGAAATATGGGCGACATCTTTTCCGAATTCATGAACGCCGCAAGCGGCCGCTCGCGCGGCTTCGGATTCGTCACGTTCTCGAACGATGAAGGCGCCAC
>CAYUPD010000026.1:0-12444 GCA_964446645.1 uncultured Rhodospirillaceae bacterium | reverse complement strand
GTGTTTCGGACGATTGCAAGGAATATACACAACCCCTTCATCCGACTCGAGAATCCGGAAACCGGCAGAGAATCGTCATTTCGGGTGCGGAAGAAAAAGGGCACCAAGCCCCGTGTTTTTCCGCTTTTTCGGCTTAACTGATTCTCAATATTTTGTTTTTGTTTACACATACATAAGTCATCAACATCTTTTAATATCAATGCGTTGCAGGCCCACCTCCTACTTAACCTTGTTGCCGGAATGCAACATTTAGACGGACTGTGCTTAATTTCGGCATTTCGAGCTTGTCTGTGCAAGGCCAAGGCATCAGATTGGCCCGCGTGGGGCTTCCTGCCCCGGTTCTACTAGTAGTAAATCCTAACAACCCAAAGGGGGAAACATGCGTAAGATCCTTTTAGCGACGACGGCTCTCGTCGGTTTTGCAGTGGCTGGCGCCGCTCAAGCCGCGACCGCGCCGCTCAACGTGACTGTCGGCGGCGACATCAATTTTGTTGCCGGCGCTTTCCATGAAGCAGAAATGGCCGGGGCGACCAACGACCCGACCGGCGCTGACTTCGAAACGCTGTACAGCTTGACCTTCGGCATCACCGGCAAGGCAGCCAACGGCATCGAATACGGCGGCAACCTGACGCTCGACAACAAGCCGAACGCCCTCAACAACTATAGCCCCGCCGTTGCGGGCGCTGGCGCAGACCAGCTGGTTGTCACGAAGGCTGACATCTTCATGTCGGGTGCTTATGGTAAGGTTCAGTTTGGCGACGCTCGCGGCGCGCTTGATCTGGCCGTTACGGCTCCGTCGGTTGGTGGAACGCTTTACACCGACTTCCTTAACACCAACAACTCGTTTGCCACGGACCTCGTTGCCGGCATTGATGACGGCACCGACTACAGCACGAACGTGACCTACTACACCCCGAAGGTCGGAAGCGATCTCGGCAAGGTGCAGGCTGCGATCACGTACGTTCCGAAGATGGGTGACATGGGCAGCGACGTCATTCTTGACCAGTCCAACACCTACAAGAACGTCATCAAGGGCGCCATCGCTTACACCGGTAATGTCAAGGGTGTTGCTTTGAACGGCAGCGTCGACATTATCAATGGCACCACGCAAGCCGCTCCCGCCGTCCTCGAGGACTTTACGGCTTGGGGCGTCGGCCTGGCTGGTACGTATCAGGGAGTCACCATCGGCGCGACGTATGCCGACAACGGCGACTACAATACGACCAACACGCAGAAAGAGCAGCGTATCGTTACCGCCGGAATCAAGTATGAGTTCGGCAAGTACGCTGTCGGCTTCGACTACGTCAATGGCGAAGGCCAGTCAGCGGCAGCGTTTGCCAACGACCGCGTCAAGAGCCTCGACGTTTATAACTTCGGTGGTTCTTACACGTGGGCTCCTGGCCTGACGACGACCGTCAATGGCGTCTTCTTCGATCAGGATGTCAACACGGCGAACTCCGACAACAAGGGCTATGTGTTCTTGCTGTCTCAGAAGCTGGCGTTCTAATCTAACGATTAGAAGCTAATCTAAAGGAAGGCGGTGGGTTTTGCCCACCGCCTTTTCTTTTTGTGGTAGAAGAAGGCACCTTTAACACGGCAGGAATACTCTCCGCATGTTTCGTTGGGCAATACTCTTGGGCCTTGTGGGCCTCGCCGCCGCCACCGCTATCATCGTCGGCAGCGGCCTTGGCGAAGTCGCGCTGGCCCTCAAAGAGGCCGGGTGGGGCATTATTGCAGTGGCCGCGTTTCACCTCATCACGCTTGTCGCCGCGTCCTACGGCTGGCAACGGCTCTCGCCGGGCAAAAAGCGCCCGTCCTTGCTCTCTTTTATCTATTTCATGTGGATACGCGCCGCCGTCAATAACCTGATGCCTGCCGCCCGCATCGGGGGCGAAATCGCCTCGATCCGCGTTATGATCGCTCACGGCGTCCGCAAAAACGTAGCCGTGGCGACAACGGTGGCCGAACTCATGCTTTCCATCGTCGCCGTCTTTATCTTCGTCTGCCTTGGCGTCGTTTTGTTCGCCTTGCGCGTCAACGACAAAAACACGCTTATGCAGCTCGCTTGGGGGCTTGCTTTGTCGCTGCCCCTGATCGCCGTGCTGGCGCTGGTTTTAAAAATCGGGTTTTTTGGACTTCTTTCGAAGCTCTTTCGCGCCGTATTTCGCGACAAGTGGGCGTCTTTTGCCGGAAACGCCTCAAAGCTCGATAAGGCCATTGCGGTCATTTACCGCCGCAAAAACAGGGCCATCGCCTGCGGCTTATGGCAGTTTATCTCGTGGGTTTTGGGCGCGGGCGAAGTTTGGCTCGCCTTGTATTTCTTGGGACATCCCCTGCCCATCGCCGAGGCCGTTATGATCGAGGCTTTGATCCAAGGCTCGGTCAGCGCCGCTTTTGCCGTCCCGGCCGCTTTAGGCGTACAGGAGGCAGGGTTTCTCGTTTTCGGCGGCATGCTGGGCCTTCCGCCCGAGATTTCAGCCGCGTTGGCGGTTATCAGGAGATGCAGGGACTTGCTTTGTTACGCGCCCGGCCTTATCGCCTGGCAGATTCACGAAGGGAAGAGATGGTTTGCATCATGACTCCGTTGACCTCCGAAGCCGTCCGTAAGCTTTTTTCGAAAAAATGCCATTGTATTCTTGCGGCCGCCGAGCCATCGCAGTTTCCGGACGACGCCTTGCCCGAAATCGCGCTTATAGGCCGCTCGAACGTGGGGAAATCGTCGCTCATCAACGCGATGATGGGCCGCAAGGATCTAGCGCGCGCCTCAAAAACGCCGGGGCGCACGCAGCAGATCGTGTTTTTCAATCTTGCAAACAAACTGCTTATCGCCGATTTGCCGGGTTATGGGCACGCAAAAGCGCCGAAGGTTGAAGTCGCCCGATGGAACAAGCTGGTCGCGACTTATCTGAAAAAGCGCGAGAATCTCAAATGCGTGCTTCTGCTTCTCGACGGACAATACGAGGCCAAGCACAACGACATCGATATGATGAAACTCCTCGACCGCGCGGCTGTCGTCTATAAGCTCGTTTTAACTAAAACGGATCGCGTACGCAGCGCCGCCGAGCGCGATAAACGCATCGAAGAAACGCGAAAATTGGCTGCGAAGCACCCGGCGGCCTTAGGCGGCATACTGGTTACGAGCGCGGAGGACAAAACGGGAATCGCCGATTTGCGCGCGTTTTTGGCAAATCTTATCGAACCGTCCGATTTTATCCGTTGATGCGGCGAAGGCTTGTGCTGAGCGTCGTCCCGGAACGTATCGAAACGATGCTTCTTTCTTCTTCTTCGCGAATGCGCGCGATGACGTCGTGATCGCAGGTTATCAGGACCTGCCCCAAGGCCGTGACAGCAATCGAGGCAACTTTATTGTCGAGTTCTTCCTTCTGAAGCCATTCGGAAATTTGGCCGACAAACGCTTCCGCATGCGCGCGGCGCACTTCGGCCTCTTGCTTGCGCGGAACGGTTTCTTTTCCGTCCATCTGCAATTCAATAAAATATCTGTGCTTGTTCTCGCCCATGCGACTCTTCCGCCCTAATACCAGCGGGCCTATGAAATCCGCCTTCAAATGCCCTCATTCACTCGCTCTGCGCCGCGCTCGGCTTATGCCATGTCGCGCCTTGTTTTCTCCCGGCTTCTGCCGTTTCGGCGAAAGCCTCGCTTACGCAACCGCTCGTGACCTAATACAAATCTTTCCAAGCGGCGATTGGTACAAATTAGGCCCCGCCCTTATCGCTCGTTACGCTTAAGAAATGTTTAATGTTGCGCTATTTTTTCGTTGCTGTAACACTCATGCCATGAGACCTCGAACGCTCCCTGTTCCGACTCCTCAATCTCTCGCGCATGCTGCTTTGCAGTATCTCGAACGTTATGCCGCATCCGAAACGTCTTTGCGTCGCGTGCTTCTAAACAGGCTGCGTCGTGCCGCGATGCAAAATTCGGATTTCGCAAAAGACGAACAACGACAGGAAGAGCTGCGCACCGCCATTGAACAACTTATTGAAAAATATAAGAGATCAGGCGTTCTCAACGACGCCTCCTTCGCCGAAATCAAGGTCAATAGCTTGCGCCGCATGGGCCGCTCTCGCAACGCAATCGTTCAAAAGCTCAAGTCCAAGGGGATATCCTCATCTCTTGTGTGCGCCGCCCTCAAAAAAAATGCTGACGAAAAAAACGCGGATGAATCGGAAATGGATGCCGCTCTCGTTTTGTTGCGCCGCCGCAAAATGGGGCCTTTCCGAAAAACTCCGGGAGATGAAAGCGTCCGTCGCAAAGAACTCGCCGCTTTGGCGCGAGCCGGGTTTTCTTTGGACATCGCGCGGCGCGCATTAAAATACGAGGCAGAAGAATGAAACGCCCGCTCTTCGCTTCTTCTTATGACGCATTGCCTTATGCGGCTTTTGCGTTTTTTGTTCTGTGCTTCGCGCTGCATCCGCAAAGCCCCTTCTTCACGCATCGACTGGCCGATCCCGACGACTACATGCGCCTCAATCAGGTCGCGGCGTGGATGCAAGGACAGGGATGGTACGATCTTTCCGTCCCGCGCCTCAGCTCCGGCGCGAATACGATCATACACTGGTCGCGTCTCGTGGATATTCCCTTGGCGCTTTTTGCCCTGCCTTTTATTCCGTTTTTTGGGCTTCACAACGCGCTGCTCGTTTCGGCCTTCCTTGTGCCGCTTGCTGAGCTTGCCGTTCTGTTCGCTCTTCTGACGGCGCTTGCCAAAATGTTCGTCGGCGACGGACGCGCCAAGCTTATTTGCATTATGGCGCTTTTCGCGCCGTTTTTGACGTTCGTTTTCTCGCCTGGACGCGCCGATCATCACGCGACACAAATTTTGATCGCAGGATTCGGCCTTTTGAGTCTTCTTCATATTATCTTCGATGTCCGGAGCCAGCTTTTTGCCATACTGGCCGCCTTGGCTTTTTCGTGCGGCTTCTGGATTGGTGCAGAAATCCTGCCGTGGATATTGCTGTTCATCGCTTGCCTCGGCGTCGCTTCGATTGCCGATAAAACGGCCGCTAAAAACGCGGCCCTTTTTGGCGTGTGTCTTTTTGGCTTTACGACTGCGCTTATCCCCATCGCTCTGCCGGTTTCCGAATTTTCGAGCCGCGCTTTATCATGGTTTTCGCCCGCCTATGCGATTTTTGCAGGCCTTGTCGCGGCCGTGTTCGTTGCGGGATGGGGGCTTGGTTGTGTGATCAATAATAAGTTCGCGCGCTTTTCGCTCTACGCGCTTCTTGGCGGCGGCGCGGCAGGCGTCTTTGTCTTTTTTGTGCCCGATATATGGCGCGGACCATTCGCCGATTACAATTCTTTCGACGCGACAGCGGCTCTTGACAACATTATCGAAGCGCAGCCTTTGGCGAACGGGGTTCATTTCAATCGCTTCGTTCCCGCGACGCTGGTTTCGCTTGTTTTGGCGTTTTTTCGTTTTTTGTTTCTGCCCCTTATTGCGTTGCTCGTCTGCCTTTATGGAAGTGTGCGCACACAAGGGAAGCCTCGCGGCGCTTGGCTCGCTTTAAGCGTTTTTCTTTTTGCCGCTATCGTTCTGTCCGTCTTTTGGCAGATGCGCGCCGTCCGGTATATGCAACTTTTCGCGCTTATTCCGCTGACGTATCTCGTCCTCGCTTGGTGGAATAAACTGCGCTGGGGATTATGGGACCGTCCTTTGTTTTTGGCCGAAATAGGCGTTTTTTTGCTGCTCGGCCCCTTGCCCATCGTTCTTCTACCGGCGATCGCCAAACATGCGCCGCTTTATCCCGACGTCGCGCTATTTTCTGCCGCGCGCCCAAAGCCTACATGCCCGATGGAAAGCGTCCTTCCTTTTCTCAACGATCCCGAGCGTCTGGGCGCCAAGCCTTTGACGATCATGAATACGGGCGATACAGGGCCTCAGCTTTTGTTCTCGACTCCGCACCGCACGATTGCCGGAAACTTCAATGTCGAGGGAAACCGCTCGGCTTTCGATTTCTTCAGCGCCAAAAAAGACGCCCCCGCCCTCACCGCCGCCAAAAAATGGAACGCCGACATTGTTCTCATCTGCAGGGCGGCCCCCCTCCTTTATCTCGGGAAAGACTACTACAGCCTCAACCGCCTCGACCTCCTGCCCGGCAAAGACGGCCTTTTGCACTTAACCAATACGGATCCCGATCAACCGCTTATTCAAAGGCTCTTAAGGGGCCACCCCCCCTATTGGCTTAAACCCATTGAGATTTTTGGGCCATCGGACTACCTTCTGTTTCGCATTCAATATCCGAAGGACAAAGAATGAAGCGTAAATATTTCGGCACTGACGGCATCCGCGGCACGGCCAATACAGAACCCATGACGGTCGAAACCGTTTTGCGCGTCGCCATGGCGGCGGCGGGACTTTTCCGGCGCGGCAACTATCGCCATCGCGTCGTTATCGGTAAAGATACGCGCCTGTCGGGCTATATGCTGGAGCCCGCGCTGACTGCCGGATTCATCGCCAAGGGCATGGATGTGACTCTATTGGGGCCAATGCCTACTCCGGCCGTCTCGATGCTCACCAAAAGCCTGCGCGCCGATCTAGGCGTTATGATCTCGGCTTCTCACAATCCGTATCAGGACAACGGCATCAAATTATTCGGGCCCGACGGACATAAGCTCTCGGACGAGTTCGAAACGAAGATTGAAAAACGTCTGGCGGGCAATCTGGCCTCAGACCACGCCGCCCCGCACGCCTTGGGCCGAGCCAGCCGTCTCGACGACGTGATGGGGCGTTATGTCGAATACGTCAAGGCGACGTTTCCTAACGGCAAATTAAAAGGGCTTAAGATCGTCGTCGATTGCGCCAACGGCGCGGCATACAAAGTCGCGCCCATCGTTTTGTGGGAACTGGGCGCAGAAGTGATTTCTATCGCCGTGAATCCAGACGGATGCAACATCAACGACCGCTGCGGCGCGGCGCATCCAGAGTCCTTGCAAGAGGCTGTTTTGCTGCATCAAGCCGACCTCGGCATTGCGCTCGACGGCGACGCGGACCGCCTGATTATGGCGGACGAAAAAGGCAACCGCATCGACGGCGATCAGCTTATGGCTCTTATCGCCAAAACGTGGGCGAAAAAAGGCCGTCTAAAGAAGAAAACGCTTGTGACCACCGTGATGTCGAATCTTGGCCTCGAGCAATTTTTGAAAAAGAACGGCATCAAGATGCTGCGCACCCCCGTCGGTGACCGTTATGTCGTCGAGGAGATGCGCAAAAAAGGCTGCAACGTCGGCGGTGAGCAATCCGGCCATATTATCTTCAGCGATTACGGCACGACGGGCGATGGGCTCGTCGCCGCGCTGCAAGTTCTGTCCGTTATCTGCGAGAGCGGCCGAAAAGCCAGCGAAGTCTGCTCGGTCTTCAAACCCGTTCCGCAGCTTTTATGCAACGTGCGCGCGGATGCGAGCGTCTTGAAAAACAAAGCCGTTTGCGCCGCTATTGCCGCAGCCGAAAAGAAGCTCGGAAAAACCGGCCGTCTTGTCATCCGCAAGTCCGGCACAGAGCCCCTGATCCGCGTGATGGCCGAAGGTAACAACAAACGGCTGGTTCAAAAAATCGTCGACGATATCTGCGACACAATCAAGGCAAACGCGTAAGGATTATGAGTCTTTCTCTTCCCACCGTCATCGCAATCGACGGCCCGTCGGCTTCGGGCAAAGGCACGATCGCCAAAAAACTCGCCGCGCATTTCGGCTTTGCACATCTCGACACAGGGCTTTTGTATCGCGCCGTAGGGTTGGCTGTTTTACGCGAGGGAGGCGATCCCGCCGACCCCGTAGCGGCTGAAAAAGCCGCCCTTAAACTCGACTCGGCCCAAATAATGGACTTAGCCGACGATGCGGCTATCCGCTCAGACGAGGCCTCGTTGGCCGCCTCTAAGGTCGCCGCTATTCCGGGAGTGCGCGCATCCTTATTGAAATTTCAGAAGGATTTCTGCCTCAAGCCCCCGGGCGGCAAAAAGGGGGCCGTTCTGGACGGACGAGACATCGGCACAATTATCGCCCCAGACGCTCTGGTTAAAATATTTGTGACGGCCAGCGCCGAAGCCCGCGCTGAGCGCCGCTTTAAAGAGCTTCAAATGCGCGGCGTCCGTACAACATTTGACGACGTTCTCAAAGACATGAAAGAGCGCGACATACGCGACGCCAAACGCTCAATCGCGCCGACAAAGCCCGCTCCCGGCGCCGTTGTGCTCGACACGACGAAACTCACCGCCGAAGAAGCCTACGCCGAGGCGCATAAGATCGCCGCCTTAAAAATTGTCCCTTAATTTTCACCCTGGGCTCGATAGGGTTTGATTGCCATCAAATACGATTCCTCATTCGGTTCGTATTTCTTAATAGTCTTTTTAATAAACCCGCTTTCGCTCAACTCCCGAATAGCCGCATCGATGGCATATTTCAGGTCATGTTCACCGTGCGGAACAACCATCGCCGGTTGGGTCCATGTCTTTATCGAAGCGCAGCGGATCATTTTAATTTTGCCCGGATTATGCTCGATATATCCTCGCGTTGTCCCAACGGACGAAATGGCCACATCCGCTTTCCCCGTTGCAACCGACTCCAAAAGCATCGAAACATCGCTTATTGAGGGAAGAGAAAAAATGGACGCTGCCGGAAATTTTTCTTTGGCGATGATCTGCGAGCCCTCCCCGTCGATTGTAACAATCCTTATGGCCGGATTGTCGATGCTCTCCAAAGACCGATCGAAACGCGTATCGTCGGCGCGAACGAGCGCGTATTCGGGAACAAAATCGATAGGAGCGGAAAACAACCCAAGCCGGGCATATGCCGCCGTTTCGATAAGGCCGGAGCAAAAAGCGTCGAATTTGTTCAGCCTGAAATCTTCGGGAAGATTTTGAAAGCCAAACCCCAGTTCATTTGTCCATTCAACCTTCAGATTCAACCGGCGTCCGATTTCCTCCACGATATCGTAGACATAGCCCGACAATTTTCCGGTGTTGGGGTCTTTAACGATTTCGGGCTCATAGGTCGCATAAGCGCATCGAATCGTGCCTGTGCGCAGCACTCGTTCAAAAACCGTTTCATGTTTTGTCGCGGAACCGGCGGCATATCCCCCCGCCATTTTAGCGGAGAAGAACCCCGCCAGCGCTGCAACGGCTATAAGCGATACGAACGATGCGGTTTTGTTCATTTAATTTCCCCTTCGAAAGAGCTTTGTGTCTTTCGATGATTTTATCCGCAAATAATGAAACTATTTTCCTGTTTTGGCGTAAACGCTTTTTAAATATTATTTGTTTATAGATTTCATACATGAAACACTTTTTAATCACGCCCGCACTCTGCCGGGCCGCGCGCGCCATGCTTAAATGGCAACAGACCGATCTTGCAAAGAAGGCTCGTTTATCCCTGACAGCCATCAACTATTTCGAACGTGAAATCGGGGCAACCCGTGAAAACACGCATCGGGCGCTTCAAACCGCCTTCGAAGAACAGGGAATCGAGTTTCTTTCCGGGGGCGGCCTCAGGCAAGTCGACGAAATCGCTGAAATTCTCCGTTTCTCCGGCAAAAAATGCATTAGCGATCTTGATCGCTACATCATGCAGACGCCCCTTAAACCGGGCGATGAGATTCTTCTGTCATCCTGCGATGAAGAGCAATGGAAAGACCCGCAGCATCTTCAGTCGGCAAAAACCTTCCATGCCTGGATCGAACAACGAAAATTGAAGATCAAGAGACTTGTTCCGGACAGCAAAAAAATATTTCCCCAATCGTTTCATGCCTTCCGGATTCTGCCCCCGGAAATGATCGGCAGAATTGCGTACACAATTTGGGGGCCGAAGATCGCCTTTATTTTGTGGAAGAAAAAACAGGTCATCGTCATTCACAACAACGCGGTGGCCGAAACTTTCCGGAATCAGTTTAATTACCATTGGAAAATCGGCCGCCCCGTTAGTCCGGAATAATCCGTTAAAAGAGACTACTCTCCCGTCGCATAGGCTGGCCTGACGCGCGCATATTCTCCGGGCGTTGTTTCGTATTTTCGGATAATGCGCTCAATCGTTCCGTTATTGTGCATTTCCGTCATCGCGACGTTGAGAAACTCCCTCAATTCAAACTCGCCCATCGCAACGGCAAATACTTCCGGAAACACCTTCACCGGTCCCGCGCCGAGCACCCGCTTGAGGGGCTTTCCCGGATTATTCTTATTAAAACGCGCCACGATGTCGCCCAAGAAAAACCCAGCGTCGGCTTTGCTTTGAATAACGTCTTGCATGAGCAGCGAGTCATCCGAAAGCTGTGGCGCAGCGATTTGCCTCGCCCTCGGAAAGCCCTTGTCCGCGATGGCCTTAAGGGCCGATCCGTCGATCACGGCTACGGAATATTTCTCGTCGTTCAGCTTTTCGATATGGCCGTCGAAACGCGTGTCTCCCGCCCGAACATAGGCAAAAGGCTGCGAATATATTAGCGGGGTCGAGAACAAAACGCGCGACGCAAGGGCGGTATTGGCCCAAATCGTCGTGCACAATGCGTCTTCCTTGCCGCTGTTGAGTTGTTCGGCATAAGCGCCATAACCTGTTTCTTCCGCCCAGACGATTTTCAGATTCAAGAGTCGGCCCGCTTCTTCCATAATTTCGTAATCGATGCCTTTTCGCTGACCCGTCGAGGCATCCGTTTCAAAATGATTGGGGCGCGAAATATAGGCGCACCGAAGCGTCTGCGTTTTCATGACTCGGGCGAATGCCGTCTCGCGGCCTGTTTCACCTTGCGGCCCGCGCGCATCCGCAACGGAAAAACCCGCGCTTATAATAAAAAGAGCAACCACACACGATAAAATTTTGTTCATATTTGTCTCCTTTTCGATAGCCCGATTTTACCGGAGGATGTTGCAACTAAAGGCCGTTTTCACTTTTAATAATTTTTAAACCTAAAATCCATATATATTTTAGGTATGACGCCTTTTTCTATCACGCCCCCGCTTGCCAAGGCCGCCCGCGCCCTGCTCGATTGGCATCAAACGGATCTGGCCGAGGCCGCGCATCTGTCGCTGGCGACCGTCAATAATTTCGAGCGGAAGACGGGGGATGCGCGCGAGGACACTCTCGCGGCGATTCAAGCCGCCTTTGAAGAACACGGCATCGAGTTCCAGCCCGGCGGAGGCCTGCGGCGCGTCGATGAAATCGCCGAGGTCCTTCGCTTTAGCGGAAGAACGAAATTCATTACGGACTGGACTTATTATGTCATGCGCAAGTCCCTGCCGCAGGGATCGGAAATCCTTGTCTCCTCGTATGACGAAGAGATGTGGTACCACCCGCATCATCTTCAATCGACGAAAGACTTCCATGTGTGGATTCAAGAATCGGACTTAAGATTAAAAGCCCTCATTTCGGATAAAAACAGAAGCTCTTCGCACGCATGGCATGCTTTTCGTTCCGTGCCGCCCGAGGTTATCGGCAAGATTACATATTGCATCTACGGCCATGAAATCGCCTTTGTGCTTTGGAAAAAGCACCAAGTCATCATTTTGCATAATCCCGCCGTGGCCGAGACTTTCCGTAACCAGTTCAATTATCTATGGAAAATGGGCAAATCCCTTGGATAAAAAGCCCCCTATTGCCCGTTTTATCGCTTGAATCCCGTCCGGCCATGCCCTATAGAAGCCGCTTCCGGCATTGTGCCGGAAACGAAGAAACGTCAAAGACATAAAGAGGCCTTGCTTTCAGCCTTTTGTCTTTTGGGCCTCTTCGGAAACAAAACCATCCCGCCATCTCGGCGGATGCAAAGAGAAAGCGACGCAGGCGAGAACCGGACACGCTTCGGCCCGCCTGACATTCAAAGAAAAGAGAAAACATCCCATGGCTCGTACCAAGAAAACCGCGGATAGCGTTGACGCTTCCGCTCAAACCCCCGTTTCCTCCAGCGGCGAATTTGCCGCCATGCTCGATCAGGCTTTCGGCAAGACCGGCAGCCTCGAAGGCAAAGTCGTTAAGGGCAAGGTCGTCGGCGTTGAAGGCGATATTGCCGTCATCGACGTAGGCCTGAAGTCCGAAGGCCGCGTGGCCTTGCGCGAATTTGCAGCCCCCGGGGCCGCAGCCGAAATCAAGGTCGGCGACACCGTCGAAGTCTTTCTCGAACGCATGGAAGGCCGCGACGGCGAGGCCGTTCTGTCCCGCGAAAAAGCCAAGCGCGAAGAAAGCTGGGTCGTTCTGCAACAGTCGTTCGAAAAGCAGGCGCACGTTACCGGCATCATCTTCGGGCGCGTCAAAGGCGGCTTTACGGTCGACCTTAACGGCGCGACGGCGTTCTTGCCCGGCTCGCAGGTCGATATTCGCCCCGTACGCGATGTCACCCCGCTGATGGGCACGCCGCAACCCTTCCAGATTTTGAAAATGGATCGCGCGCGCGGCAATATCGTCGTTTCGCGCCGCGCCGTTTTGGAGGAAAGCCGCGCCGAAGCCCGTTCGGAACTCGT